>CALUIG010000213.1 GCA_944320625.1 uncultured Alistipes sp. | reverse complement strand
AGTTCGATCTGCGGCGGGCGGTTATCTATTCGGAGATCCTGAAGCCCAAATTCGAGGAGCTCTAACTCCGGGGGGGGGTGAGCAGGGCCGAGAGAAGGGCCGAGAGAAGGCGAGAGAAGGTGAGAAGAGGTGAGAAGAGGTGAGAAGAGGTGAGAAGAGGTGGAGATGGGCGAGAGGAGATAAGAGCAGAGGCCAGCAAAAGCCAGTAGATGCCGGGAGATGCCGGGAGGGCGAGAAAAAGCAGAAGGAGCAGAAGGAGCAGAAGGAGCAGAAGGAGCAGAGGCTCGAGAAAGGAACAAAGAAAAGAGAGGAAAGTAAGGAAATAAAGGAGCAAGCGGCGCAGACAGAGAACAAAGAAAGTGCACCGCTAAAAACGCCAAACAGGCTTGTCGCGGCGGAAAGAGAGATCCGGAATATTCAATACACAAAATAAACCATTCATCAAATATTGCCATGGCAACGATTTTCTCACGCATCATCGCAGGGGAGATACCCTCGTACAAAGTCGCCGAAGACGACCGCTATTACGCATTCCTCGACATCAATCCGCTGGCAAAAGGGCATACCTTAGTAGTCCCGAAACAAGAGGTAGATTACCTGTTCGACCTCGACGACGAGACGCTGGCCGGAATGATGGTTTTCGCCAAACAGGTAGCCGCAAAAATCAAGCGCGAAATAGCCTGCAAAAAAGTCGCAGTGGTCGTTTTAGGCCTTGAAGTACCGCATGCACACATCCATCTGATCCCCATTCAAAGCGAAAATGACGTCGATTTCCACCGTGAAAAGCTCAAATTGGCTCCGGAAGAGTTCCAGGAAATAGCCCGGAAAATCGCCCGATAGGGGACTGTCAACAACCTTACAACAGCCTGTAATAGAGCTCGGTAGTGAGTTATTAACACTACCGGGCTTATTTTATTTAACATAATGTATCGCAAATTCGACGGTGTTGATCATTTTTAACGAGGAATGAGTCGAAATAAGTCAAAAATGACTAAAAAATTCGAAAAGAGGGTGGTGGTTTTACACTTGTAAACAATCGCGAACGACCGAATTTCCATCTGTAATCACATTTGGAAAAGGAAATTTGCTTATATGTCTGTTAATAATTACATCTGTAAATAACGAACAAAGAGCAGCCCGTGGGGTAGTTGTACCCCGATCAGGGACTAATAGCAGTCTGTTAAATGGTTAAATTATCAGAATAAACATACAGATAACCAGCTGTTTACAAAATTTACCTAAAGTAAATATTCGAGAGAATGCGGTTGCCAAAGGGATCCGGGAACCCATATAGCGAAAGTCGAATAAATTAATATATAAAATACCGTAAGATCAGTTGATTATTACTTTTAATCTAAAGTACAGCATTAGCAATAAGGCCAGAGCGGGTTTTAACCATATTTTTGATTTTCCTTTTGTAAACTTTATCTCCACTTATTAACATTTTACAAATGTAGAATTTTCTTGTTTTACAAAAGAAAACTTTTTATATTTGTAAAAAATTGCGCCGATGAGGGAAAAATTGCTCGAATTGATGAAACGCGAGAAACTCAAGCCAAGTCAGCTCGCGGAAAAACTCGGAATCAATCCGGCCGGAATCTCTCACATTCTCTCCGGACGAAACAACCCGAGCTTCGAACTGATCCAGAAAATTCTCCGCTGCTTCCCCCGGATCAACCCCGACTGGCTGCTCCTCGACTCGGGCGAGATTTATCGGGACGGCGCAGTTCCCGGCGAATCCGCATCCGGGGACTCGGCTTCGGAGTCCGAACCGACCTTACCGGGAATCGATGACTCCACCTCCCGAAAAACGGAAATCGGAACAATTCCCGAAAACACGGCGCCGGACACCGACCGAACTCGCGGGGGCGTAGCCTCCCATCCCGGGTCTGTTGGAGAGTTTCGTACCAAGGCCTCGGTGCAGCGAGTCGTCATCTTCTACGACGATCAAACCTGCGAATGTTACTTCCCCACAAAGCGATAAATCCCGACAAGATCCCGAAGCGGATAAAATAACGCATTCTCGGACGGTCAAAATTATTGCTTCAACCCTGCAAATAGCCCTCGGAATGCCCTCTGAGGCCGGAATCGGCAATATTTGGACACAAATCGACCTGGCATGAGCGAACTCCGGAAAATTCCCAATGTGGGTAAACAGACCGAAAAAGGACTGATCGAGATGGGTTACACCTCCATCGAATCCCTGAAAGGCAAACGAGCCGAGGACCTCTATGCCGAGGAGTGTTTCCGACGTGGTTATACGGTTGATCGCTGCCAGCTCTATCTGTATCGCGCGGTGGAATACTTTGTCAATACCGAGCGCCCGGATCCGGACAAATGCAAATGGTGGTTCTGGAAGGATGAATACGTCGAAGTGGCACCTTGCGGAGCAATCTGCGCAGAGTGCAGACTGTTTCCCGCAACCTGCAAGGGATGTCGACAGATAAAAGGAAAGGTATTTTGGCTGCAATATACGGGTGAAACGTGTTGTGCCATATATGCCTGCTGTCTAAACCGGAAATTCGTAAACTGTGCCGGATGTGAGCAACTCCCGTGCGCACGGTACAAAAAGGATCCGACCATCTCCGAAGAACAGAATGCGGAAAATCTGCGAATAATGTTGCAAAATCTGAAAAACGCAAAGCGAAAATAATCTGCGGGGCATCGAAATTGAAACCAAGACCGATGCTGCAGTGATGTTAAAACTCAAATTAAGATCCAAGCGTTACGAAAAACACCTGCTTGCATGTTGTCAGGCCCTGTATTCACCTCCAATTCGACGCCTTTTCGAGACCTTTTCGAGGCCCTTTGAAATGAAATAATATTTACATTATCAAGAAGTTGCGGAGATTATTTGAAGTTGGGTATGGTTTTACAACTGTAAATACGGGCTCAATTATTGAACTTCCGCAATGGGGTGGGAGGTCCGGAGGGGCAACCCTCCGGGGGTCGCCGGAGGCGACCGGGGAATCGGCAAGGGCCGGGGCAAGAACCCCGGCCCGCGCAGGGCGGGGGACGGGAGGGAGCAGGGCGAAGCGCGCGACCGAGCGCAGGAGGAGGAGCGCAGCGACGACGACCACCCGCCCGGAGCGGATGCCGACGCAAAGGGGCGGAGCGTGGGCCGAGCGCGAAGGGCCGCGCAAGGTGCGGCCCGACAGGGCGAGGCCGAGCGACGACCGCGACGAAGGGCGACGATCGCCGACCGACCGAGGCCGAAGCCGCGGAGGAGAGCGAAGCGGTCCGCGGCGCGCCGAGGCGGGAGAGCGTGAGGAGCACGAGGAGCACCGCTTTGGGTGGGGTCACGGGGCAAGGCCGAGGGAGCGACGGAATAGCGGCCCGCGCTATCTTGTTTTGCGCCTGCGGCGATACGGTTGCGGGCCGCCCGTCGCCGAGTGTCGGGGCTGGTCCCCGACCGAGC
>CALUIG010000212.1 GCA_944320625.1 uncultured Alistipes sp. | reverse complement strand
TTAATGTCAACGGATACAATACAATGCATTTCATTTTCATGTATGTATTGGGGCATGCTATTTCTCGATTCAATATTCAATTCAAATTGAAACAATATTATTGGTTGTTTATATATGTCATAACATCTATATTATTGCCGTTTGTATGTATGCCATTCCCCGATAAGGTTTTTAGATACAATAATCCAATTTTAATTTTATCAGCCATATCCCTCTTCTGCTTTATTATTCGGTTTAATTTTAAAAATCGAATAATCAATTTCATAGCATCTTGTGTATTTCCTGTCTACATATTACAAGAAGGAATAATGGGACAACGGATCTACAAATATCAGGGTCTTTTTTATGAACAATATGGCTCAAATATTTTGATGGTTTTGAGTCTGATATTTCTTTTTTCTCTTTCTTTTTTTGTGTTGGCGATGATTATTGAACCTTTCCGTAAAAGAATAATGAGGCCATTAGTGGACAGCATCGCTGTTTATATAAAAAAATGGAATCTTGATGTATTTGTAGAGGATAGAGGATAGGGTTCAGAATTATGAATTGACAAAAACTCGATTTAGTGGAGCGTAACTTCGTTTTACGAAGCTACGCTGACGTGTTTTTCATTTGTTGGAAGTCATTTTTCGACTGTCGGTCGCTACCCCTCCCCGCGAAAAAATCTCCAAAATTTTTGGAACTTCCCTTTTTGTGATTACCTTTGTGTTAACAATTTTGTTAAATAATATTGTTAATCCGTTTGTTTATGCCGGAACATGCTCATAATAAGGAACATGCGATTCTCGATGCGGCCGAACATGAGTTTCTGACCAAAGGCTTCGACGGAGCCCGTACGACCTCGATTGCCCGGGCCGCAGGTGTGACTCACGCCATGTTGCACTACTATTTCCGCACCAAGGAGAAGATCTTTGAACGCATTCTTGACGAAAAAATGCGCCTGATGGGCGAATCGGTCCTGACAGCCTTCGGTACTCCGGGGCTTCCGCTTTCGGAGCGGCTGCGGCAGGGAATCGAAAACCACTTCGATCTCATTGCGGCCAATGCGGACCTGCCGCGCTTCGTGGTCAACGAGGTTTTTTCGCGCCCCGAACGCTACGAGGCCATGCGGCAGCGGATCCGGCGGATCATGGAACCCCTGCTGGCGGGGCTTCAGCACGATCTGGATGAAGCGGCGGCCCGCGGAGAGATGGATTCCGTGGATGCGCTGATGCTCTTGTTGGACATCATTTCGTTGAATGTCTTTCCTTTCCTGGCCTACCCTGTTCTGGAACCGCTCCTGGGCGATCTGGCCGGTGACAAGGCTCGTTTTTTAGCCCTGCGCCGGGCCGAGAATGTCGAAATAATCCGTAAACGACTGCAAAAAACACCGCAACGATGATCCGTTTGTTGATTTTGTGCGGGGCGCTGCTCGCAAGCCTTCCAATGTCGGCACAGCCTTCGCTGGACGAATGCCGGGCACTGGCCCGCCGCCACTACCCCGAGATCCGGCAGTACGATCTGATTCGCCGGACCGAAGCCTACAATCTGTCGAATGCGGCCCGGGCTTACCTGCCGCAGGTGACCCTTTCGGCACAGGCCACGTGGCAGAGTGCCGTGCCGGAATTCCCCGATGCCCTGACCGGAATGCTGGCGGCGCAGAATGTCTCGATTCCTGGTATGCACAAGGATCAATATAAAGCGATGCTTGAGGTCAATCAGACCATTTGGGACGGTGGGCGGACGGCGGCCCGGAAACAGATGGCTGAAGCCGAGGCGGATGAACGCCGACGGGCTGCGGATGTCGATCTCTATGCCCTGGAGGGGCGTATCGACGACCTCTATTTCGGGATTCTGCTGCTCGATGAACGGATCGCCCGGATGCGATTGACGATCGACCTGTTGCAGAGTAACCTCGACAAGGTCCGGGCCTATCTTCGCAACGGCGTGGCTATGGCGTCGGATGCCGATGCCGTGGAAGCCGAACTGCTGGCGGCCCATCAGCAGTTGGCCGCTTGTGTGTCGCAGCGCGACAGTTATCGCCGGATGCTTGCGCTTTTCATCGGGCGGGAGTTGGACGACCGGCCGCTGGAGCGTCCCGATGCGGTTGCCGAACCCGCAGAAGCTGAATTCGGAAGTAGCATTCCGGGCGGTATCCGGGATGTCCGGACGGGCGGAGTCCCGGGTGGAGTGGAGAGTTGGGCCGAAGCCTCGGAACGGCCCGAAATGGCGTGGTTCGATGCCCGGGTCGATCTCCTTTCGGCACAGGAACGACAGTTGAAATCGGCGACCCGGCCCCGTTTCGGACTCTTCGCACAGGGGTATTACGGCTATCCGGGACTGGACTACTTCCGCAGCATGATGTCACCCGACTGGACCTGGAATGCCTTGGTCGGGGTTCGGATGTCGTGGAATTTCGGTGGGTACTATACCCGGAAAAATTCGTTGAACAAGCTCCGTGTGGCTAAAGAACAAATTGAGGTGCAGCGGGATATTTTCCTGTTTAATAATAGATTGAATGCCGTTGAGGAAGATGGCGAAATCGCCCGCCTGAGGCGGGCCCTGGCCGATGACGACCGTATCGTGGCCCTGCGGCGTTCGGTCCGTGAGGCTGCCGAGTCGAAACTCCGCAACGGTGTGATCGACACCGACGAACTGCTGCGGCGGATCACCGACGAAAATCTGGCCGCCATGGCCCGCAGCGCCCGGGAGATCGAACTGCTGAAGACAATTTACGAACTGAAACATACGCTGAATCGATGAAAAGAGCTGTTTTGTATCTGGTTATGCCCCTGTTGTCCGTGGCGTGCGGCCGCGGCGGGGATTTCGATGCCTCGGGAACCTTCGAGGCTACCGAAGTGACGGTCTCGGCCGAAGCTGCCGGGCGCATTCTCTGGTTCGGGGCCGAGGAGGGCGATTGGATAGCGGCCGGAGAACAGGTCGGGGCCATCGACTCCGTACAGATCTATTTGCAGAGGCTCCAGCTGGAGCGGCGGCAGGCCTCGGTCAGCTCCGCACGGCCCGACATCGCCAAACAGGCGGCGGCCCTGCGTGAGCGGATCGCCCGGCAGCGGATCGAGTGCCGCCGGGTGGAGAACCTCCTGCATGACGGTGCCGCCACGCTCAAGCAACACGACGATGCCGAGGCGCAGTTGAAGGTCCTCGAAGGCGAACTCGAGGCGCTGCTCTCCACGCTCGGCAAGAACAGCGTCTCGATCGACGAAAATGCCTCGGCCATTGACCTGCAGATCGCCCAGTTGGAGGACCGGCTGGCAAAGTGCCGGATCGTTTCGCCCGTGGCGGGGACCGTGCTGGCGCGTTATGCCGAGGCCGGGGAACTGGCCGTGGTCGGACGTCCGCTGATGAAGGTGGCCGATCTCGATCACATCTTCCTCCGGGCCTACTTCACGTCGGATCAGCTGGCGCATTTGCTCCTCGGTCAGGAGGTGACTGTCACGGCCGATTTCGGCGGCGGAAACCGCTTCGACTATCCGGGGCGTGTGGCGTGGATCGCCTCGGAGAGCGAATTCACCCCCAAGACCATTCAGACGAGCGATTCGCGGGCCAATCTGGTCTATGCCGTCAAGATCGCCGTCGAGAACGACGGACGACTCAGGATCGGACTCTACGGCGAGGTCCGGCTTGCAGACTGAACGCCATGACGCAAGGTAAGAGTGACATGACACGGGAGGTTGCCATACGGGTCGAGGCTTTGGTCAAGCGCTACGGTCGGGTGACGGCGCTGGACGGCATTTCGTTCGAGGTACGCCGTGGGGAACTCTTCGGGCTGATCGGGCCCGACGGGGCCGGAAAAACCACGTTGTTCCGGCTGCTGGCCACGCTGCTCGCACCCGATGCCGGACGGGCCGAGGTCGACGGCTGTGACATCGTGCGCGACTACCGGACGATTCGTGCACGGGTGGGCTACATGCCGGGGCGATTCTCGCTCTATCCGGACCTTTCGGTCGAGGAGAACCTTGTCTTTTTCGCCGCACTGTTCGGGGTTGGCGTGCGCGACAACTACGATCTGATCGCCCCCATTTACCGCCGGATCGAACCCTTCTGTTCGCGCCGCGCCGGAAAACTCTCCGGCGGCATGAAGCAGAAACTTGCCCTCTGCTGTGCGTTGATCCACCGCCCGGCGGTGCTGCTCCTGGATGAACCCACAACAGGCGTCGATCCCGTCTCACGCAGCGAGTTCTGGGAGATGTTGGCGCGTCTGCGCGACGAGG
>CALUIG010000211.1 GCA_944320625.1 uncultured Alistipes sp. | reverse complement strand
CCTCTCTCCGGCTCCGGACGGCCCCGCAAGTCCTCGCCGCTATTCCCTTGACCCCCCCCCTTCTCCCGCCCCCCCCCTCTCCTCTCCAAAAAAAGAAGCGACCCGATACCGCCGGTATCGGGTCGCTCTGGTTAGGTTAGTTAGGTTAATGAGTGTGGGAGAACCCCACGTTCGATACACAAAGGTAAACCGAATTTTAGGAAAATCCAAATATTTTGTAACATTTTTCTAAAACAGCGGACCTCGATTTTACATTTTGTAGTTAAAATTTTTTAATTACCCTCGATTTTGTAAGTTTTTCATCTGGAAAATCCGATTCTGCGCTTTGCTTCAGACGATCTCTTCGGTCGGCGCCGGCACTTCATCGGGCATGGCTGCAAGGTGCCGGTGACGATAGGTTGCCGGTGTCATCTGGTACTCCTTTTTGAAGAGTTTGATGAAGTGCGACGTATTGGGGAAGGTGCATTCGTTGCCGATCTCCGAGATCGATTTCGAGGTTGAGATCAGCAGCAGCCGTGAGTGCATGAGCCGCTGGCGGATGTACCACTTGTGGGGCGGCATCTGGAAATGGCGCCGGAACTCCTTTTTGAACGAGGTCAATGACCGGTTGGTGAGTTTGGCGAGCTCTTCGATGGAAACATCCTTGAAGATATGGTTGTAGACGATCTGTTCAAAATTCTCCTTGGCCGAATCGACGTTGTTGAGCAGTTTGCTTTTCAGGCAGCAGTCCTCGTGCGAGGCGATCAGATAGATCAGTTCGGTCATTTTGATGCTCTCGGCAGTTTCGTCGTGCCGGAACTCCTCATCGCGCAGGTAGTTGTTCGTGTTGATGAAAAAGTTGCGCAGCGAGTTCCATGCGGGCATGAACACCTGGTTTCGGTTTCGGCAGTTTTCGCACGAGTGTTCGTTCGAAATGTTGAGTCCGTAGGTAATGTTCAGGTGCATCAGGATGCGCTGGAGGTCTTCGGGGGTGTAATAAAAGAGCACCTGTTCGAAGGGCTGGCCACCTTCGGGACAGTTCTCGATGTAGTGGTGTCCGATTCCCAGATAGAAGACGTCGCCCCGGGAAAGGGTCTGACGTTTATCGCCGTCGTAGATGTTTTTGCTCCCGCGCAGGATGTAGCCGATGGCATAACGCGACAGGACCTGGGTTTGGATTCCGTTGTGAAGCGATTCCACATACTTCACAATCATCGGTTGTCGAACCGACGAATTCACTGAATTCTTCATGTTAATTGTACATTAAGTTTCTGGGAACAAAGCGTTGCGTCACTTTAGTTCGTTCTCAAATATACAATTAAAACTTTCTAATCTACTATGGGCAATAGCACATTTGGGCATAAACCGTGAAATATGCCCGTTTTTGCTACGTTTCGGACAAAATATATTATTGTAAAACGGCTGCGGTGATTGCGACGGCGAGCAGCAGCAGATAGAGAAGCGAAGCCGGGATCCGATGAATTCGGACCAGAAGGAACGGCAGGAGCACGCACGACGGTACGGCGGCAAGCAGTATGATTGCGGGGGTTGCGGCGGGATTGATCAGTGTGGGGATACAGAGTCCCAGCAGACAGATCTGAAAGATGAGTATGGCGCGGGGTTTTGTTCCTGCGGCGTAGATGTCCGCGAGGAAGTAGAACAGGGCCAACAGATCGAGCAGGAGGATTACTCCGAGAAGGATGAGGTGTGTGAGCGGGATTGCGAAGGCGGCGCACAGTGGCGATCCTTCGGTGAAGGCCCGGCAGGCAGGGGGGAAGGGTGCGAGGAATTCGCCTCCGGCGCCCCAGTTGACATAGCAGAAGGTAAGGATAGGCAGCAGCAGTCCGGCCAATGCGACAACGGCTTCACGGAGCGTGCGGCGGAAGAGCAGAACGGCCAGAGGCAGCAGCAGGACCAGGGGCAGAGCGGCGGGAGCGACGAGAGGCAGGATTCCGAGATAGAGCGAGGCGCGGAAGAGGGCATCGAAACTGTAACCGCTGCGGAACGAACGGCAGTAGTTTTTGACGGCCAGGGCCAGGAGTGTTGTGGCGGTGAGGATGGGGAGGTAGTTGCCGTTGGAGATGAGTCCGGTGGCGATGGCTCCGAAGAGGGGAATGGCCAGGCAGGTTCCGGCGTTGTAGAGGTTGTAGCGGACGGTGAGGCGTCCGAGGCTTGTTCCGGTGAAGAGCATCAGCAGACCTCCGATCCACCGGGACCAGCCGGGACAGGCGTTTTGGAAGCGGAGCAGCAGTTCTTCGGGGGTAGCAATGGCCAGAAAACCGTCGCTCGGGATGGTGACGGCTTCCGGGAGGAGTACGGGGGCGGTGCCGACATTCCACATCGCGATGACGGCGAGTGCCGCGAGGGTCAGAAAAGACGGAACGAGCGGTTGCCGTGCGATGTTGAAATTCATGTCGGAGCGTTTTTCGGGGTAAAATTAGCGAAAAAAGCTGAAAGTTGCGTAAATTTGTTCAAATCATTGTCGGCACTTGGGGTCCTGTTTCCGGGCATTCCGCTTGACTGCGGGAGATTCGGTTGGGGGGATCCTGGGCGAGGGGCGGATGGCAGAAGAATGAGCGGGAGTGCGGGAGTGCGAGTAGGCGAAGGGGCGAAGGGACGAAGAGGCGGGGGCGAAGAAACGATGAATGAGCGAATGAACGGAGGGGTGAAGCGATGGAAGATACAAAGGGAGCGAATAGGCGAAGGAGCGTTGCCGACTTTTGAAAGGAGACGTCATGCTGGAGAATCAATATCAATACGGGTTGCTGGAGGCCGGGTGTGATGAAGCCGGTCGGGGATGTCTGGCGGGGCCGGTTTTTGCGGCAGCCGTGATTTTGCCGCGGGATTTTCACGATCCGTTGCTGAACGATTCGAAGCAGATGTCCGAACGGAATCGTGACCGGCTTCGGGAGATCATCGAACGCGAAGCGGTAGCCTGGGCCGTGGAGGCTGTTTCGGCGGCCCGAATCGACGAGATCAATATTCTGAATGCCTCATTCGAGGGAATGTCGCTGGCGGTGGCGCGGTTGGATCCGCTCCCGGAGTTTTTGGCGATCGATGGCAATCGTTTCCGGACGCGGCTCGGGATTCCGTGGCAGTGCATTGTCAAGGGCGACGGGAAGTATGCGGATATTGCGGCGGCATCCGTACTTGCCAAGACCCATCGGGACGAATATATGCGTCACCTGGCTGAGGCGTATCCGCAATACGGCTGGTCGAAGAACAAGGGCTACCCGACGCGGGAGCATCGGCTGGCGATTCGTGAGTATGGCTTGACTCCCCATCATCGGTTGACATTCAATCACGAGATCGATCAGTTGGAGTTTGCTTTTTGAGCCGTATTGTCCGGTTTCCCTTCAGGCAATCCGACTTCTCGTTTTGTTTTTCTACTCCTGTTTCTACTCCTGCCCGCTTTTT
>CALUIG010000210.1 GCA_944320625.1 uncultured Alistipes sp. | reverse complement strand
GCGGCTTCGAGGGCCCCGATGACCCCCGGGGTCGGGCCTATCACGCCCGAAGCGGCATGCGGCAGGGCGCACAGCGCCTCGCGGTCGGGGTAGAGCTCCGTATAGCGGCGTCCACCGGGTCCGTTGAAGAGGCTGACCTGCCCGTGGAATGGCTCGATCGAGCCGTAGACCCACGGCCGGCCGACAGCCGCACATGTCTCGTCGAGGAGGTAGCGTGTCGCAAAGTTGTCGCAGCAGTCCACCACCAGATCGTAGGCGGCGACCAGTTCGCGGGCATTCGCCGCGGTCAGCCCTTCGGGGTAAAGGTCGAAACGGGTCGATGACGACAGGGCCGCCAGCCGTTCGCGGGCCGCCTCCGGCTTCGGGCGTCCGATCTGCGATTCGGTATAGAGCGTCTGTCGCGGGAGGTTGCTCGCCGAGACCCGGTCGGGATCGGCCAGCCCGAGGCGGCCCACCCCGGCTCCCGTCAGGCAGGGCGCCACGGCCGAACCCAGTCCCCCGAGTCCGACGATCAGCACCGCCGAGGCAGCCAGCCGCCGCTGTCCCACCTCACCGATCTCCCGGAGCATGGTCTGCCGGGTATAGCGTTCGTCGCAGGGCGCCATCAGTCGAAGATTTTGTCCCAGTCCTTCCAGACCACTTCGTAGCCTTCGCGCCGGATCGCCGCCTCGACCTCCGCGGGGGTTCGTTCGTCGCTCACGGCGAACTGTTCGAGCGACGAGGGGTAGGTGCGGTAGCCGCCCGGGTCGGTCTTCGATCCGGCGCTCATCGACGTCACGCCGAGTGTGGCCATGTGGTTGCGGAATTCGGCCCGCTCGCGCGTCGAGTAGGAGATGTCGACGTCGTGGTCGAAGATCCGGAAGGCGAAGGTCACCTGCGCCAGTTCGCGGTCGCTCATCACGACGTTGGGCTGGAAATGCCCCTCCGAGGGGCGCATGCGCGGGAAATTGACACTGTAACGCGTCTTCCAGTAGCGGCGGCGCAGGTATTGCAGGTGCAGGGCCATCATCGTGACGTCCGTGCGCCACTCCTCAAGCCCGATCAGCACGCCCATGCCGATCTTGTGCACTCCGGCCTGGCCCATGCGGTCGAAGCCGTTCACGCGCCACTCGAATTTCGACTTCATGCCCGCCGGGTGGTAGATGTTGTAGTTCTTGCGGTTGTAGGTCTCCTGGAAGCAGACCACGCCGTTCAGTCCCGCGTGGGTCAGCCGCTCGTACTCCTCGGCGGCGAGCGGCATCACCTCGATGGTCAGGTTGTTGAAGTAAGGACGGCAGATGCGCAGCGCCTGCTCGATGTAGTCGACACCCGCGGCCCGCGGGTTCTCGCCCGTGACCAGCAGCAGGTTCTCGAACGGTCCCAGTTCGCGGATCGCCCGGCACTCCTCCTCGATCTGCTCCGCCGTGAGGATCACGCGCGGAATGGCGTTGTGGCGGTTGAATCCGCAGTAGACGCACGAATTGGTGCACGAGTTGGTGATATACATCGGGACGTACATCGAAACGGTCTTTCCGAATCGCTCCTGCGTGTAGCGGCGGCTCAGTTGCGCCATCGGCTCCAGGTAGGCCGCCCCGGCGGGCGAGACGAGCGCCATGAAGTCGTCGAGCGTGAGGTGCTCCTTGCCGAGGGCCGTCTCCACGTCGGCAGCCCGTTTCGAGAGGATCCGCGCCGTGGTCTCCTCCCAGTCGTATTTGGCTAATTCCTCCGAAAACATCTCCGTGGGCGTTTAATCGAGGAACGACGTCAGCGGGCTGCTCGCTTCGGCATGGCGCGCCGTGGCGCCCAGTCCCGCCTCGTAGGCTTCGCGCCCCGCCTCGACGGCGCGGGCAAAGGCCCGGGCCATGCGTTCGGGATCGCCCGCTACGGCAATGGCCGTATTGACCAGCACGGCATCGGCCCCCAGCTCCATGGCCGCCGCGGCGTGCGACGGCGCCCCGAGCCCGGCATCGACCACCACCGGGACATTGCTCTGTTCGATGATGATTTCGAGCATCTCGCGCGTTACGAGTCCCTTGTTGGTTCCGATCGGTGCCGCAAGGGGCATGACGGTGGCGGCTCCGGCCTCTTCGAGGCGTTTGCACAGCACCGGGTCCGCCTGGATGTAGGGCAGCACCACGAAGCCCATCCGGGCCAGCTCCTCCGTGGCACGGAGCGTCTCCACGGGGTCGGGCAGCAGGTATTTCGGGTCGGGATGGATCTCCAGTTTGATGAAGTTCGTGCCGAAGGCCTCGCGGGCCAGCTGTGCCGCCAGGACCGCCTCCTCGGCATTGCGCACACCCGACGTATTGGGCAGCAGCTGGATCCCCGGACGGCGGATGTGGGTCAGCAGGTCGTCCTGCGGGTTGGTCATGTCGACCCGTTTCATCGCCACGGTGACCATCTCGCTCTCCGAGGCCGCGATGGCACGCGACATCAGCTCGTTGGAGCTGAACTTGCCCGTGCCCACGAACAGACGCGAACGGAACGTCCGTCCGCCGATTACCAATTCGTTCATAGGTTGTTATGATTTAAAATTTGCATGATTTTCATGATTTTGCGGGCCTCCTCCGCCGGGTCTTCGGCACCGAGGAGTGCGCCCGAGAGGGCAATGCCCGTGGCCCCGGTGTCGAGGATCGGTGCGACGTCCGCGGCCGTGATGCCCCCGATGGCCACCACCGGGAGGGTGATTCCCGCCGCACGGCACCGTTCGAAGATCCTTCGGTAGCCCTCCAGCCCGAGAATCGGGCTGAGGTTTTGCTTGGTCTCGGTGAAGCGGAAGGGGCCCAGTCCGATATAGTCGGCCCCGGCCGCCGCGGCACGCTCGATGTCCTCGAAGGTATTGGCCGTGGCGCCGATGATCGTTCCGGCGGGCAGCAGCCGGCGTGCCTCGGGAACGGGCATGTCGTGCTTGCCCAGGTGCACGCCGTCGGCACCGAGCTCCGAAACGAGGTGCACGCGGTCGTCCAGGAGGAACGTCGCACCGCAGGCCCGGCACAGCCGTCCCACTTCGCGCCCCACGCGCACGACCTCCTCGTCCGGGGCCTCCTTCATGCGGAGCTGGACCCAGCGGCAGCCCCCTTCCAGTACGGCGCGTGTCCCGCTGATCTCGTCGTAGCGGTCGTTCCGGTGTGTGATGAATTGCAGCATGATCTGAATTATTCCTTTTTGTATCGTTCGATTTCCGCCAGCGTGCGCCGCAGTCCCGCGACCGAGGTGTCGCGCCAGATGCAGCCCAGCAGCGCCGCACCGCCGAATCCCCACGTCCGGACCTGTGGCAGCAATTCGGGTCGCACCCCGCCCAACGCATACGTCCGGGCGTCGATAATTCCCCGTGCGGCGGCATTCCGCAGGTCGGCTTCCGAAAAGGCCGCGCGGTAACCGCTCTTGGAGATGCTGTCGAAAATCGGACTCAGAAAGCGGTAGTCGGTCGTCCGGGCACACTCCGCCAACTCGCCGAACGTGTGGCATGAACGGCTTACCACGCCGTTGAAACCTGCGGGTACTTCCGGGTTGCGGCCGTTGAGGTGCACACCCCCGAGTCCGTACTCCACGGCTAACGACAGGTGGTCGTGGAGGCTCAGCTGCGGGTAGCAGGCCGCGGGCAGCGACTCGATCAGGCGCCGCAGCTCCGGTTCCGGGGCCGAGGGCTTGCGTAGGTGGATCCGGTCGATCCCGCCGTCCAGAAGTCGGCGGATCGTCTCCGCCTCGTCGGGCGCGAAGTCCTCCCGGGTGATGACGACAAGCCGCATCATCCCCCGCAGACGGCTCGGATAACGGTGATCTTCATGCCCTCCTCGACGGGGGTCGCGGCCCATTCGCCACGCGGAATGACGCGGTTGTTCACCGCCACGGCAGTCCCTTCCGCCGGGATGCCCTCCCGTGCCAGCAGTTCGCCCAGCGAGAGCGGGGCCTCGACCCCGACCGGTTTGCGATTGATGAATACTTCCATAACGGATTCCGTAATTTGCAGAAGATGTGCCCGTGAGAAATTACGGTCTATGAACAAGTCCTTTCGTCGGTGTTGCCCGCATCAAGTTCATAGGGTATGATCTCAGCCTTTTCGTGGCGAACGCACCGACACCGTTTCCGGATCAGCGCCCCTTTTCTCCAAGGCACCCCTCTTGTGTGTTGCGACAAATATACGCAAAAAAAACGTTCGCTGAACCGGCGCCGTGAAAAAACCGCCGTGAAACCTCCGACCTTCCGTAATTCGAGTAGGAAAATCCGGGATTCGTCTACCTGTTTTCCCGTTTTTCTTTCGATCTTTGCAACGGTGGAGGCTCCGGCCGGTTTTCTTTCGTTCCGGGACGAACGGCCTCCCGGACATGAAGCCCCGAAGCCCGAAGCCTGAAGCCTGAAGCCCCGAAGCCCCGAAGCCCAAAACCCAAAACCCAAAACCCAAAACCACGACCCATGAAACAAAAACCGCTATTGACCCTGTTTTTATTGTTTGCAACCATGAATCATTCCCTCCAAGCCCAACAGAACGACCGCACCTTTGCCCCGAGCGGGCAGGTCACCGTCGAACGCGTGCATTTCCGGACCCGTTTCGGCACAACCCTGGCCGCCGACCTCTACAAACCCCGACACGCGGACGGGAAATTGCCCGCACTGGCGGTCTGCGGACCTTTCGGAGCCGTCAAGGAGCAGGCCTCGGGACTCTATGCACAGACTATGGCCGAACGGGGCTTCGTGACCGTGGCCTTCGACCCTTCGTTTACCGGCGAAAGCAGCGGCGAACCCCGTTACGTGGCGTCACCCGACATCAATACGGAGGATTTCTCCGCGGCAGTCGATTACCTCGTCCTGCGCGACGACGTCGATCCCGAACGGATCGGCATCATCGGTATCTGCGGATGGGGCGGTCTGGCACTCAACGCCGCGGCCCTCGATACGCGGATCAAGGCTACCGTAGGCGTGACGATGTACGACATGAGCCGCGTGACGGCCTGCGGCTATTTCGATTCGCTGGATGCCGATGCCCGCTACGAACTCCGACGCCAACTCAATGCCCAGCGCACCGAGGATGCACGCAACGGCTCTCATGCACTGGCCGGCGGGGTGGTTGACCCGCTTCCCGCAGATGCTCCGCAGTTCGTCCGGGACTACTACGACTACTACAAAACCCCGCGCGGATACCATCCCCGTTCGCTCAACTCCAACGGTGGATGGAACCGTACGTCGGCACTCTCGTTTCTCAATACGAAACTGCTCTCCTACAGCGGAGAGATCCGTTCGGCGGTACTTCTGATTCACGGGGAAAAGGCCCATTCGCGTTACTTCAGCGAGGATGCCTTCCGCCAACTCCGGGGTGACAACAAGGAACTTCTGATTATTCCCGGGGCGAGTCATGTCGATCTGTACGATCGGATGGAGATTATTCCTTTCGCCCGGATCGAAGCTTTTTTCCGCGGGAATCTGCGGTAGCCTGCCTGCAGGTCCCGATTACGACAACGGAGCGGTGAAAGAACCGCTCCGTCGTTTTTTGGGGACCGTCTGAAAACCCGGCCGCGCCGCCATATCCGGCCGCGCCAGCCGCCAACCGCCAGCCGCCAGCCGCCAACTGCCAGCCGCCAGCCGCCAACTGCCAGCCGCCGGCCCGCAACCAGCCGCAACCGCCGGCCCGCAACCAGTCCGCCCCGCCAGCCTCAGCCGCCGCGCCCGCAACCAGCCGCAACCGCCGGCCCGCAACCAGCCCGCCCCGCCAGCCTCAGCCGCCGCGCCCGCAACCAGCCGCGCCCGCGCCGCCATATCCAGCCGCCGGCCCGCAACCAGCCCGCCCCGCCAGCCTCAGCCTCAGCCGCCACACCAGCGCCGGCCCGGCCCACATCCGGCCCTCACTTCAGTCCGGCCTCACCGGTCACACCGGTGAAGCCGGACTCCTTTTTCAGGGGTTGTTCGGGTTTGCCCCTTTGAGGGAGACGGTGTAGGTGTAGATCTCTCCGGCCTTCCATTCGGGAATGGACTGCAGCATGTAGTAAAAGGAACCGTGGTCGAAGGTGCAGAGGAGCATCATCTGGTTCTGGGGTATGCTTTGCGGGGGGACGAGCGCGAGGTACGTATTGTTATCCGTAGGGAGGGAGACGATGGAGGTCGGGTTTCCGTTCATGGAGGAGAGACCGAACAGGATGACGTCTTTGAGCCCATCATCGGTGTAATCCGTCAGCACGAAGCGCACCAGGGCCGTTCGGTGGGAGAATCGGAGCAACGGATTGTCGGGGGTCACCGTCTGGTTGTCGGCGATGATGAAGTCGCTGTTCTGGAAGTTTTCCAGGGAGCTCTGGTCCTTTTGGACGACCACGGGGGGTATTGTCACGAGGTTGTCCTTGTCGTATGGCCACCACGCGCTGACGGTCAGTTCCTGTTTTCCCTTCCAGTAGATCGGGCTGCCGGAGCTGGACAGCACGGCGGAGGCATATCCGTCGGCGGAGGATGCGTTCACGTCATATTCCTTGATTTCGTTTCCCGCCTTTACGGCCACGGTCCGAACATTGAGCCAGTCTCCGTCGACGGTGGCGCGGGAGGCAGGGGAGGCTGCCGCGGAGGTCAGTCCCGTGGCGGTGAAGACGACGGGCGTGTTTTCCGCGCCTTCGGGCAGGAGGCCCGCGTCGTCCTGCGTGCAGGCTGCCAGGGCGAGGAGCAGGGCGAGGAGGGAAGATGGATAGATGGTATTTCGTTTCATATTGTTGACAGGTATTTGGAGGTTAGTTTGCGGGTGCGAGTACGGGCGGGGTTGTCGCGCTCGCATTGGCATACTGCCAGTTGCACGGCCGGTCGGGATTTTCGGCATTCCACGTGTCGATGGCGTCGTTCATGCCGGTTTGGGCATTCTCCCAGGTAACGGTTGTACCGTCGACCTTCGTGACGTCGCCGCTGCCGTTGCCAACGCCGCTGCCGTCGTAATTGCTCCAGTAGCAGGCGGTCAGGGTGCCGTTGTTGTTGCGTCCCGCCACGCCGCCGACTGACAGGGCGCCGGAGACGGTGCTCGTGGCGTAGCAGGCGGTCAGGGTGCCGTTGTCGTTGCCTCCCGCCACGCCGCCGACATAGTAGCTCGACGCAGCTGTCACATTACCCGTGGCGTAGCAGGCGGTCAGGGTGCCGGAGTTTCGTCCCGCCACGCCGCCGACATAATAGTAGCTTGTAGCTGTCACATTACCCGAGGCGTAGCAGTTAGTCAGGGTGCCGTTGTCGTTGTCTCCCGCCACGCCGCCGACATAGATGCCCGTAGCTGTCACATTACCCGTGGCGTAGCAGTTAGTCAGGATGCCGTTGTCGTTTTGTCCCGTCACGCCGCCGACATAGTTGCCCGACGTAACTGTCACATTACCCGTGGCGTAGCAGTTAGTCAGGGTGCCGTAGTAGTTTTGTCCCGCCACGCCGCCGACATAATAGTAGTTTGTAGCTGTCACATTACCCGAGGCGTAGCAGTTAGTCAGGGTGCCGTAGTAGTTTCGTCCCGCCACGCCGCCGGTATGCCAGCAGCCGGAGACGGTGCCCGAGGCGTAGCAGTTAGTCAGGGTGCCGGAGTTGTCTCCCGCCACGCCGCCGGCATAGTCGTTCGTAGCTGTCACATTACCCGAAGCGGTGCAGTCGGTCAGGGTGCCGTTGTCGTTGTCTCCCGCCACGCCGCCGGCATAGTAGCCGTCCCTGGCTTCAACGGTGCCGTCGGTATAATGGCAGTGCTCGATGGAGCCGGAGTCGAAGTTTCGTCCCGCCACGCCGCCGGCATACCAGCTGCCCGAGATGGTGCCCGAGACGGTGCAGTCGGTCAGGGTGCCGGAGTTTCGTCCCGCCACGCCGCCGACTGGCTGGTCGCCGGAGACGGTGCCGGAGACGGTGCAGCCGGTCAGGGTGCCGTTGTTGGATCCCGCTACGCCGCCGGCATAGTTGTTGCCGGAGACGATGCCGGAGACGGTGCAGTCGGTCAGGGTGCCGTAGTTGGATCCCGCTACGCCGCCGGTATAGTTGTTGCCGGAGACGGTGCCGGAGACGGTGCAGTCGGTCAGGGTGCCGTAGTTGTATCCCGCCACGCCGCCGGCATAGTAGCCGCCGGAGACGGTGCCCGAGACGGTGCAGGCGGTGATGGTGCCGTAGTTGGATCCCGCCACGCCGCCGGCATTGCCCGAACTGTTGTCGCTTGTTATCTGTACGTTCTCCAGCACCACGTTCTTCACCGTGCCGCCGGAGCCGATACATCCGAACAGACCCGCATAGTCTGTACCCTGCTGGTTGACGGTCAGCCCCGTGATGGTGTGGCCCTGTCCGTTGAAGGTGCCGATGTATGGGTGGTTATAGTCTATGCCTATCGGCGTCCATGTCTTGCCCGTGAGGTCGATGTCGGCAGCCAGGATGCAATTCACGGTCTGATCTATCTGAGCGATCTTGTTCCAGGCCAGCAGATTGTCGGCCGTGTTGACGATACAGGTATTCGTCTCCTTGTCGTAGACGCATTCCAAATTCTCGGCATGGCCATCCTCGTCGCCACCGTCCTCCCAATCGGTGATGGAGCTGCCAGTCAGATTCAGCGATTTGCCCGAGACATTCAAGGTGTAGGTGTAGCGTTTGCCGGGCTCCAAAACCACCTCCTTTTTCGGCTGGAAGTTGAAACTGCGGTTGTTCAGCTCCACCCGAATGAAGATCGTGCCCTCGGGGATGGTCTGCGGGGCGGCGAGGGCTTCGTAGGTGTCGCCCGCGGTGTTGCAGGTCGTGATGGCGGTCGGGTTGTCGCCCTCGGCGGAGAGGTTCACGAGGCTCACCGTGGCGCCGGCAACGCTCATGATGCCCGAGCCGGGCTTCAGCACGATGGTCACGCGCGCCGTGCGGTGGGTGAAGGTGAGTGTCGGGGCGTCGAAGGTCACCGTCTGGTTCTCGGCGGAGATGAAGTCGCTGTTCTGGAACGCGGCCAGCGTGCTCTGGTCTTCGGCCACCTTCACCGTGGGCAGGGCCTCGGCGTAGGGCCACCAGGCCGAGACGGTGATGTCGTCGAGGTTCGGCCAGTAGAAGGGGTTGTCCGTGCGCGCGAGCGTGGCGCTCCGGTATCCGTCGGTATTGGAGGCCGACACGGTGTATTCCTTGACCGCACCGTCCAGCTGGAGCGCCACGGAGGTGACGCCCTGCCAGTCGCCGTCCACGGTGGCGCGGGTGGCGGAGGCTGCCTGCGGTGTGGCCGTGACGCAGAGACCGCAGGCCTGAATGATTACCGGATATTTACCCGCGGGCAGCGTGCCGTCCGCCAGTTCCTCCTGCGTGCAGGCCGTAAGGCCGAGGAGCAGGGCGAGGACGCCGCATGTAAATAAGCTGTGTCGTTTCATATCGTTGGTTGGTATTTAAAATCAGTTCATGGGGACCAGTACGGGCGGAGTCGTCGCGCTCGCATTGGCATATTGCCAGTTGCACGGCCGGTCGGGATTTTCGGCATTCCACGTGTCGATGGCGTCGTTCATGCCGGTTTGGGCATTCTCCCAGGTAACGGTTGTACCGTCGACCTTCGTGACGTCGCCGCTGCCCTTGCCAACACCGCTGCCGTCGTAATTGCTCCAGTAGCAGGCGGTCAGGGGGCCGGAGTTGGATCCCGCCACGCCGCCGGCAAAGTCGCCGGAGACGGTGCCCGTGGCGTAGCAGGCGGTGATGGTGCCGTAGTTGTATCCCGCCACGCCGCCGGCGTTAAGTAAGTAGTAGCTGGCGGGTGCGGATACGGATACGGAGGTGCAGCAGGCGGTGATGGTGCCTTCGTTGTACCCCGCCACGCCGCCCTGACCCCAGAATCTGGCGCTGACGTAGCCCGAGACGGTGCAGGCGGTGATGGTGCCGTAGTTGGATCCCGCCACGCCGCCGGCATAGCTGTTGCTGGTTATTTTCACCTTTTCCAGTGTCAGGCCTTTTACCGTGCCCTTCGCTTCGATACAACAGAACAGGCCGACATCATCCTGATCCGGGAGGTTGACGGTCAGCTCCGTGATGGTGTGGCCCTGTCCGTCGAAGGTGCCTTGGTAACCCTTTGCAGAAGTTGAACCATCACCTATCGGTGTCCACAAAAAGCCCCTCATGTCGATGTCGGTGGCCAGGATGCAATTCAGTGCCAGATCGTTCTGCACGGCTTCGTTCCAGGCCAGCAGACCGTCGACGCTGTAAACGGTATAGGTATTCGTCTCCTTGTCATGGTAGAAACCCGGGTCTATCTCGGTGTCCCCGCTCTCGCCTTGGCCGTCGTCCCATTTGCCGATTTCACAGCCTGCCAGCGTCAGCCCCGTGGCATTGACGTTGACGGTGTAGGTATAGCGGCTGCCCGCCTCCAGCACGACGTCGTTCTGCGGGCGGAAGTAGAAGGCGCCGCCGCCGAGTTCCACGCGGATGAACGGCTCGCCTTTCGCAACGGTCTGCGGGGCGGTCAGTGCCTCGTAGCTGTTGCCGCTTGCGTGGTAGGTCTGGATAGCGGTCGGGTTGCTGCCCTCGGCGGAGAGGCTCACGAGGCTCACCGTGGCTCCGGCTACGCTCGCGATGCCCGTGCCGGGCTTCAGCACGACGGTGACGCGCGCCGTGCGGTGGGTGAAGGTGAGCTTCGGGTCGCTGAACGTCACCGTCTGGTTCTCGGCGGAGATAAAGTCGCTGCCTTGGAATGCGGCCAGCGTGCTCTGGTCTTCGGCCACCTTCACGGCAGGCAGGGTCTCGGCGCAGGGCCACCAGGCCGAGACGGTGATGTCGTCGAGGTTCGGCCAGTAGTGCGGGTCATTTTCGCGCGAGAGCGTGGCGCTCCGGTATCCGTCGGCATCGGAGGCCGTGACGGTGTATTCCTTTACTGCGCCGTCCAGCCGGAGCGCCACGGAAGTGACGCCCTGCCAGTCGCCGTCCACGGTGGCGCGGGTGGCCGGGGCTGCCTGCGGCGTGGCCGTGACGTCGAGACCGCAGGCCTGAATGATTACCGGGTATTCACCCGCGGGCAGCGTGCCGTCGGCGTTCGGGGTTTCGTGCTTGTTGCAGGCCGCAAGCGTCAATGCCAGCGCCGCGAAAGCAAAAAATCGGGTTTTCATGGGAATGCTGTTTTTATATTTATCTTACATGTCTGCGCTGACGTTACCACCGTCCACCGTTTCCCAGCCGGTGATGGCCGCGTTGCCCATTTCCAGGCCGACTGGTGTCTCCAACGTCCCGGTCACCCGGTAGGCGGTGGTCATGTCGCCGTTAAACTCCTTCATGGCCTCGGTCAGTTCGACCTCCGTGTGCTGCGTGCGTCC
>CALUIG010000209.1 GCA_944320625.1 uncultured Alistipes sp. | reverse complement strand
TTCAGGTCGCGGTAGATGCCGCGCACGCCGCTCTCCATGAACGGAGGGGTCAGATACGACTGCAGCGTGGCATACGCCCGGCGCTTGGCGATGATCCCCTCGCCGACGTTGCCGATCGAGTAGATGTAGAGGTGCGGCGTCGGGCCGACGAGCGCATCCGACCAGTCGCTGCGACTCAGCGCCACCTGCTTGCGGGGCGTGAACTCCAGGCTGCCGTGCGTGCCGAAGTGGACGATGGCATCGGCCCGGAAGGCGTAGCGGGCCCAGAGGTACGAGGCGATGTAGGCGTGCGGCGGTGCGGCATCGGTGCCATGGACGATGGCAAAGTCGTCGTCGCCTGCTCCGGCCGCCAGCTGCGGCAGCAGCACGATGTTGCCCAACTCGATGCGCGGCAGCGCCAGATGCCCGGCGTCATCGGACAGATAGCCGCCCGGGAATGCACCGTCGAGTGCCCGGACCTCCTCCATCCGCTCCGTCGGCACGGCATCGGAGACCCACGCGGCATACTCCTCCGCCGAAACAAGTGCCGGCCGGCCGTTTTTCAGAAATTCGGCCTTGGCGCCGTGGGCATAAGCGTTGAAAACGGCTCCCTGCTGCTGAATGAGGGCCGCCAGCCCTTCGGACGTTGCGGGAAGGTTCTCCACGCGGTAACCCTCGCCGCGAAGCTGCACCAGCAGGTTGTAGAGCGAAGGCACGACCTCCATGCCGGAGGCCGTCAGGGCATTCTGCCCCGGACCCTTGTAGTAGTAGATCGCCACGCGCTTCTCGCTGTTGGGTTTGCGCTGCAGGGCGATGTGGCGGTTCACCGTCTCGACAAACCGATCCAGCCGTTCGGGAATGGCATGTACCTGTTGCAACCCTTCGCCGTCGAGGCGGTGTCCGAACAACACCTGGGAGCGGATCGCCCCGTCGATCTCGGGCATCACGACGCTCTGCGACAGAAAACCGCCGTTCATGCCCATCTTGTCGGCCTCCCACTCGTCGACCAGCCGGTTTACGTTGAGCGGGGAGAAGAGCGGAATGTTCTGGCGCGTCAGGTACTCCACGACAGCATCGCCCAGGCGTCCGTGGGCCATGTTGATGACGGCCGACGGACGGATCGAATCGGCCTGTCCGCTCTGAATGGCCGCTTGCAGATTGCGGAGAGGATAGACCACGTTACCGGTCTCCTCCAGCCGGGCAACCAGTTCGGCCGGTTCGCCCATCTGCCCCGTCACGATCACCCGCGGGGCATCCTGTTTCAGCAGGCCGTGCCGCAACAAAAAGGCCTCGTAGGCCTCCACGCTGTCGAAATCCGACTCTTCGGCCTCGGGATCCGAGGGATCGGCATGGTAGAACTGTTTCAGGTTGCGTACCACGGGCGGCTCGGGATCGTCCGTGTCGAACCGCTTGCCGTCGACCGTGCGGCGCAGGTAGGTGAGCAGATTGCGGTAGTTGCGGCGTCCTCCGCCGTCGAGGTATTCTTTCACCGTAGCCAAAGTCGCCGAGTCCGCCGAGAGGATCTCGTTGGCCGGGTTGGTCGCCATGGTCGTGATGACGGTAAGCCCCCGGTCTGCGGCACGTTGGAGTGCGGCCCGCTCGTCGACCGTGATGCGGAGTCCCATGCCGTTCATCAGCACCACGTCGTAACGCCCCAACCGGCCGAACTCCGACGGTTCGACCGACGCAAGGCGGATCCGCGCATGGTCATTGGCCCGGGCGATCTGGCCGAGCGTCGTAGCCTGGTAGTTCACGAAAGCGATGCGCGTGGCCGAGAACCAGCGGTTCCACGCCACAACGCCCAATACGACGGCAAGCAGGAGCACGCCTGCCCAGATCATTGGTATCTTCTGTTTCATCCTTTATTTACGTTTGAAAAATGGTTCGAGATTCAGCGCGAGGCCCACCGAGCAGGTCGTACCGACGGTCGTGGGCGAATTGCTGTAATAGTAATCGGGACGATAGTTGAAAAGATTGTCCACAGCCAGCGTCAGATCCATTCCGCGCCACAGATGCTGCGTAAGGCTCAGTTTCCAGATCGTATAGCCCGGATAGGTCTGCCGCACGGTCTCCTCGTAGGAGGTCAGCTCGGTGTAGACGTCGCACGTGACGGCCGACAGCCATCGTCCCGACAACGACACGTTCAGACCGTAGTTCTTCCACTGCTTGTCATAGGCCAGGCGCGCCGTGGCCGCATGGGGCCGGGTCGAGGAGAGGAGGGGCTGCCCCCGTTCGATCATCTCGCGCGTGTAGGCATACGACACGCGCCACGAGATGCCGAACGCATACCGTCCCGTCGCATTGGCCTCGGCCCCGGCCACCTGCAACGGCGACATGTTCGTGTAGACCTGCCCTTCAAGCTCCCGGTTCCAGGCCGTAGTGATGCGGTTGTCCACCAGATTGTAAAATCCCGTCACGGTGAAACTGTGCTGTCCTTTCAGATATTCGGCCGAGAGCGAAAAGTTGTGGCTCGACTCGGGTTTCAGCTCCGGATTGCCGTAGATCATGAAGATATTGCCCATGTAGAAATTCATATACATCTCTTTGAGCGTCGGGGCGCGGAATCCGCCGGCATAGGAGGCTCGGAGCGAGCAGTTTTCGACCTTGTACATCACGCCGAGTTTCGGCGAAAGGTGCGAAAGACGCGCTTCGGAAAACCAGTCGAACCGCACCCCCGCGATGAGGTTGAACCGCCGGTGCGGGTTCCAGTCGAACTGTGCGAAGGCATCGGCCGTATGCTGCGTGTGGCTGCCGTTGTCCGTAAACTGGTAGGACATCAGGTAGTCGCGCATATAGTCTCCGCCGACGGTGAGGATGTGTTTCCCGGAGAAGGTATGGTTGTAGAGCGTGCGCAGGGTGTGCTGCACGTTGCTGTAATCGCGCACGTCGCGCGATGTGGGAACCAGATAGTCGCTTTTGTCGTACTGGTCGAAGGCATAGGAGAGTTCCAGATCATCGGACTGTGTCATCGCCCAGTTGCCCTTCACTCCGCCCGAGAAGCTGCGGTAGCGGTCCTTGATGCTCTCCGAGGCGTCGCGCTCGCGGTAAAAGTAACCCGCCCGGGCCGTGAACTTCAAGCCTTCGGCCGCCGTGACGACGAGCCGCTCCTTGATGTTGAGCGACGAATTGCCGAATATGGTGCTGTAATCGCCGACCTCCGCATTGTCGGTGCCTTTCGAGAGGTCGATGGCGTCGACCGAAGTGTACTGCACGTTGGTCATCGAGTTGAACCGCCCCTGATTGAATCCGACCGACCCGCCGTAACGCTGTTCGTTGTGGGCACCGTAACGACCGTTCAGATTGACCGACCACGGCTCCTGCGATTCGCGGCTGATGATGTTCACCACACCGCCGATGGCATTCGACCCGTAGAGTGACGAAACGGCCCCCTTGACGATCTCGATGCGCCCGACGTTATCCATGTTCAGACGGCTGTAATCCACGTTGTCGAGCGTTTCGCCCGCGAGCCGCTCGCCGTCGACGAGAAACAGCACCGAATTGCCGCTGAAGCCCGACAGGTTGAGCGACACCTGCTGGTTCATCGAATAGGAGAACTCGATGCCCGGCAACTCGCTTTGCAGCAGGTCGCCGATATGGGTGGCATCGACCTGTCGGATGTCGGCTTCGGAGATCACGCGGGTAACGATCGGGACATCCTTCAACAGTTTCGGGGTGCGTGTAGCCGTCACCACCACCTGATCCATCATCGTAGAGCGCTCCGAAAGCCGGAAATTCAAGGACCCGGTCTGGCCGACAGCGATCTTTCCGCTGACCGGTTCGTACCCGACAAACGAGGCGCAAAGCGTATAGGTCTCTTTGCCCGGAAGAGCAATCTCATAATGTCCCTCCGTGTCGGCAACGGCACCGAGCGACGGCAATTCCTTCACGGTAACGGTTGCCCCGGCGAGCGGTCGCCCTGCAACATCCGAAACGGTGCCGGATATTTTGTATTGGGCCTGGATCGGCAGGGCAAACAGCACTCCGAGAAGAAAGAGTACAAACGGTTTCATCTCATTCAACGGGATAGAGGTAGTCAATGGTCATGTAACCCTTTACGGCTGCATCGTTCATGAAGTTTGCGAGGCGCAGGGCCGCAAAGGTACCGTCCTTCAGACGAAGCAGATAGATCTTCCCCGAGAGGGTGTAGATCGGCGGCATGGTCGAGGTGTCGACATCGAGCCAGCGCGAAAGAGTGGGGTTCCAATAATCCTCGGCATAGAGGATGATGCCGTCCATCATCTGTGACATGTCGATCGTGATGCGGTCGGTGGCCCATTCATCGGCCGTCCACTGCTCCTCGGAAACCGATTCCGGAGCGGGAAGCGCATTGAAGACACCCGCCGTACTCTCCCAGACCGCCGCACCGTTGGTCTTCGCGTCGTAACGGTGTACGGCAAAATCCCACGTTTCGGGAGCCGCGTCACCCATCTGTGTTGTTGTCACCTGTTTGTCGTGCAAATCGACATAATGCCATTCGGTATAATCCGTGGCGTCGATGTAGATCCGTCCCGTTCGGGTTCCTTCGTCGATGAGGATAAATCCGTATTCGTTCCCGGTCTCGGATGTGGGCATATCATAGATACCCTCGAAGATGCCGTTGCAGGCCGGGAGCGACAACAGCAGTGTCGCTCCCGACAAGAACAGCCCAGCCTGTTTGCGGTTCATGGCCAATCTCGCTTTTTCCGTAGAGTTACTCTTCCGTGGTCGGAGCCGTTCCCGGCAGCAGCGTGATGGTCAGCCCGCCCATGACGGCCGGTACGTTGAACGCGATCGAGAAGTCGTCCTTGGCGGCATTGCTCCGGCCGTTCAGCGTGAAGTCGTAGTTGCTTGTCGAACCACCCATTCCCATGGCCACGCTGCCGCTGCCCGTAAAGACATATTCTTCACCCTCTTTGCTCGCAGTAGCCGACTCAACGGTAAAGGTTCCCCACGAGGCGGACTCGAAGACAACCTTCAGACTACCGTCGCCGTTTGCCGTCAACGTCATGCTTTCGCCATCGGTATAACGATCCTGAAAATAGGAGCAGTCGGCATCCGTATACCCCTCGTACGTGCCGGCCAGCAGCAGGTCGGCCGGGGCTTCTCCCGTCTGGAACGTAAGGGTCATGCCGCCCATGACGGCCGGTATCGAAAACTCCATCCGGGCATCGGTCTGTGACTTGATCTCGGCCGTGAAAGTGCAGTCGTAGGCCGAGGTGCTTCCACCCATGCCCATCTGCGTCTGCCCGCTGCCCGAAAGGGAGCAGACGTCTCCGCTTACACTCGCCTGTGCATCAGTGAT
>CALUIG010000208.1 GCA_944320625.1 uncultured Alistipes sp. | reverse complement strand
AGCAAAAATAGGAATTTTAAGTAAATTTAAGAAATAATGGTCCGTGGGATGGCATTTATCGGAAAAATTTTGTACTTTCGCACGCGAAATAATTGTTAGTCTGCTAACAGCCGATGTTCCGGATCGATTTTGTTTCGAGATCGTTCGTGCCGAGAGCGGACCCGATGTGTTGGAAACGGAAATCAAACACACAAATAACTCAAAATCTTTAACCATGTCGAAAATCATTACATTACGCAAGGGTTTAGACATCAATCTGGTGGGCAAACCCCAGGAGACGTTGGCGACGGCGCCGATGGCTTCGGAGTATGCCCTCTCGCCCCTGGATTTCGAGGGGGTGACACCCAAGTTGCTGGTTAAGGTGGGCGACCGGGTGAAGGCCGGCACGGCGTTGTTCTTCAACAAGTTCAACGAACGGGTCCTCTTCACGTCGCCCGTCAGCGGCACGGTGTCGGCCATCAATCGGGGCGAGAAGCGCAAGGTGCTTTCGGTCGCTGTGACGCCGGACTCCACGCAGGAGTACGAGAAGTTCACGGTTCCGGGACTGGAAAAGGCCTCGCGCGAGGAGATCGTCGAACTTTTGCTCCGTTCGGGCCTGTGGCCGATGATCGTTCAGCGGCCCTACGGCATCATTGCGGACCCTGCGGACACGCCGAAGTCGATCTTCGTTTCGGCGTTTGATTCGGCGCCCCAGGCCCCGGACTACAACTTCGTGCTCAAAGGCGAGCAGAAGAACCTCCAGACGGGTATCGAGGTGCTTCGCAAACTCACCCCGGGCAAGGTTCACCTCTCGGTGCGAGCCAAGTCCGAAGGCCAGATGCCCCAGCTCAAGGGCGTAGAGCTGCACACCTTCGCCGGGAAACACCCCGTGGGAAACGTCGGCGTGCAGATCCACCACATCGATCCGATCAACAAGGGCGATCTGGTCTGGACGGTGAACATCCAGGACCTTGCGATCCTCGGCCGCCTGTTCAACGAGGGCCGTGTCGACATGACGAAGATCATCGCCGTGGCGGGTTCGGAGATCGAACACCCGCAGTACGTGCGGGTCATCGGCGGGGCGAAGGTCGATTCGATCGTCGCCGGGAACGTCAAGGCACAGCAGGAGGGCGACTCGATCCGCTTCATCTCGGGCAACGTACTCACCGGAACGAAGACTTCGCTCGAGGGCTTCCTGGGCTTCTACGCCAACCAGCTGACGGCCATTCCCGAAGGCGACAAGTACGAGTTGTTGGGATGGGCCATGCCGCGTTTTGGGAAGTTCTCCGTCTCGCGGGCCTACTTCTCGTGGCTCTGCCCGCACAAGGAGTATGATCTGGATACGAACCTCAACGGCGGGGAGCGTCCCTTCGTGGTGACGGGCCTCTACGAGCAGTATCTGCCGATGGACATCTATCCGATGTACCTGCTGAAGGCGTGCCTGGCGGGCGACATCGACAAAATGGAGAATCTGGGCATCTACGAGGTCACGGAGGAGGATTTCGCACTGTGCGAGTTCGTGGATCCCTCGAAGATCGAGATCCAGCAGATCATCCGCGACGGTATTAACTTAATGATCAAGGAGGCTTAAAGATGGGACTTCGCAAATTCATGGATAAAATCAAGCCCACGTTCTCGAAAGGCGGGAAACTGGGCTTCCTGGAGTCGACGTTCGACGCGTTCGAAACGTTCCTCTTCGTGCCGAACACAACGACCGTGAAGGGTACGCACATCCGCGACTGCAACGACATGAAGCGTACGATGATCGTCGTGGTTCTGGCCCTGATGCCGGCCTTCCTGTTCGGATGCTGGTGGACGGGAGCCCAGGTGGGTCTGGAGGGTCTGTGTGCCTTCTTCTACGGCCTGGTCCGGGTGCTTCCGATGGTGTGCGTTTCGTACATCGTGGGTCTGGGCATCGAGTTCTACTTCGCCCAGGTGCGCGGCCACGAAGTCAACGAGGGATTCCTGGTGACGGGTCTTCTCATTCCGCTGATCTTCCCCATCTCGACGCCGCTGTGGATGGTGGCCCTCTCGACGGCCTTTGCCGTGATCTTCGGCAAGGAGGTCTTCGGAGGTACGGGTATGAACGTCTTCAATCCGGCGCTGCTGGCCCGCGCCTTCGCCTTCTTCGCCTATACCCCCTCGATGTCGGGAGAGACGGTCTGGTATTCGAACTGGACGATGATGGGTGCCCAGGTCGACGGCATTACGGGCGCTACGGCCCTCGAGCAGCTCGGCTCGACCGGCACGATGACCTTCTCGCCGCTGGATGCCTTCCTGGGCATGATCCCGGGATCGTTCGGCGAGACCTCGACGCTGGCCATCCTGATCGGAGGCGCAATCCTGCTTCTGACGGGTATCGCCTCGTGGCGTACGATGCTTTCGGTCTTCGTGGGCGGTCTGGCCATGGGCTACCTGTTCCAGGCGCTCGGCGTGACCGAATACCCGGCGTGGTGGCACCTGATCGTGGGCGGTTTCGCCTTCGGAGCGGTCTTCATGGCCACGGATCCCGTGACTTCGGCCCAGACCAACAAGGGCAAGTATATCGTGGGTCTGATGACCGGAGCGCTGGCCGTGCTGATCCGGGTGGTGAATCCGGCCTATCCCGAAGGCATGATGCTTTCGATCATCTTCATGAATGCGCTGGCACCGCTCGTGGACTACTTTGTGGTCGAGGCGAACATCTCGCGGCGCAAGAAACGTGTGAAACTCGCAAAATAGGGGAGCCATGGCAACGAAAAAATTCAAATGCAACGTTTGCGGCTACATCCACGAGGGAGATGCCGCACCCGCAACGTGTCCCGTTTGCGCCGCTCCGGCTTCGGAGTTTACGGAGTTGAAGGAGGCGGAGGAGGCTCCGAAGAAGAAGGGCTTGTTGAGCGATACGAACAGCAATGCCTACATCGTCCTCTATTCGACGGTGATGGTGGTGATCGTGGCCGTTCTGCTGTCTGTGGCGGCTCTGGCCCTGAAGCCTCGTCAGGACGCCAACGATCTGAACGAAAAGAAACGCAACATCCTCGCTTCGCTTTCGGCCGAGAATGAATCCTACGATACGTTTGTTGACGCCTATGTGGTCGACAAGGCGGGTCAGCGCATCGACGGAGATGTCTTTGCGCTGCTGAACGACCTTCCGACGGCCTTTGCCGAGGGCAAGTTCCCGATCTTCGAGGCGAAGGACGGGCGTGTGGTCATTCCGGTGACGGGTATGGGCCTGTGGGGTCCGGTCTGGGGGTATGTGGCCCTGGAGAAGGACATGAACACGGTGGCCGGTATCATCATGGCGCACAAGGGCGAGACGCCGGGTCTGGGCGCCGAGATCGCCACGCCGAAATACCAGTCGAAGTTTGTCGGCAAGACGATCTTCGAGGGTGACGAGTTCGTGTCGGTGACGCTGCGCAAGGGCGGTGCGAAAGATCCGGCTCACGAGGTGGATGCCATCTCGGGCGGTACGAAGACTTCGGACGGTGTGACGGCGATGCTCTACAACAGTCTGCGGAACTACCTGCCGCTGCTGGAGTCGAAACGGGCAGCCGCGACGGCTCCGGAGGCTGCGGTTCCCGCGGAAGTGTCTAACGAAGAAAATGCAGAAAGCCATGAGTAACAACATGAAATACCTGACGGGTCCGTTCTCGGCGAACAACCCGGTCATCGTTCAGATTCTGGGAATCTGTTCGGCGCTGGCAGTCACGGTTCAACTCAAGCCGGCGATCGTGATGGCATTGAGCGTGACGGTCGTGACGGCCTTCTCGAACCTGGTGATGTCGCTTCTGCGCAACGGCGTTCCGGCGCGCATCCGCATCATCGTGCAGCTGGTGGTGATTGCGGCGCTGGTGATTCTCGTGGACCAGGTGCTCAAGGCCTATGTCTATGAGATCTCGAAGCAGCTGTCGGTCTACGTGGGACTGATCATCACGAACTGTATCGTCATGGGCCGCGTGGAGGCCTTTGCGCTGGGCAACAAGCCGTGGGCATCGTTCCTCGACGGTATCGGCAACGGCCTGGGCTACGGCATGATCCTGGTGATCGTGGCCTTCTTCCGGGAGTTGCTGGGTTCGGGGAGCCTGCTGGGCTTTCGGATCATCCCGGAGAGCTGGTACATGACCGAAGGGGGCTTCTACTCGAACTGCGGTCTGATGCTCTTCCCGCCGATGGCACTGATCATCGTGGGCTGCATCATCTGGGTGCACCGCTCGCGCAACAAGGATTTACAGGAAAAATAGGAGGGTAGCGTATGGAATCATTGAATATCTTCATCCGGTCGATCTTTATCGACAACATGGTCTTCGCCTTCTTCTTCGGCATGTGCTCGTACATTGCCGTGTCGAAGAGCGTGAAGACGGCCTTGGGACTGGGCGCCGCCGTTACGTTCGTGATGGTGATGACCGTTCCGCTGAACTACCTTCTGTATGAATACATCCTCAAGCCGGGAGCGCTGCACCAGTGGATTCCGGGGATTCCGGAGAGTGTGGACCTGAACTTCCTGTCGTTCATCGTCTTCATCGCCACGATCGCGGCGTTCGTGCAGCTGGTCGAGATGATCGTCGAGAAGTTCTCGCCGACGCTTTACAGCCAGCTGGGTATCTTCCTGCCGCTGATTGCGGTGAACTGTGCGATCATGGGCGGTTCGCTCTTCATGCAGCAGAAGGTTGACGCCGGGGAGTTGACGTCGCTGTGGCAGACGATCGTCTACGGTCTGGGCTCGGGTCTGGGCTGGTGGCTGGCGATCGTGATGATGGCGGCCATCCGTGAGAAGACGACCTATTCGCACATTCCCGCGGCATTGAAGGGCCCGGGCATCGCCTTCATCATCACGGGTCTGATGGGCATCGCCTTCATGATCTTCTCGGGCATTCAGTTCTAACCTAAAAAAGGAGATTTCGCAACAATGACTACAACGATTATCATAGCGATCGTGGCTTTTCTGGTCATTACGCTTCTGCTGGTGGCACTGCTGCTGTATGCGAAGGCGAAACTGACCACGTCGGGGGCCGTTACGATCGACATCAACAACGGCGAGAAGGTCATTACGACGGAGAGCGGTTCGACGCTTCTGTCGACGTTGGCCAATAACAAGGTATTCCTTCCCTCGGCCTGCGGCGGCGGCGGATCGTGCGGGATGTGCAAGTGTCAGGTTCTGGAGGGCGGAGGAGAGATCCTTCCCACGGAGACGGGCTTCATCACGCGGAAGATGGCCAAGGACCATTGGCGTCTGGGCTGCCAGGTGAAGGTGAAGAACGACCTGAAGATCAAGGTTCCGGAGGCGGTTCTGGGCGTGAAGAAGTGGGAGTGTACGGTTGTTTCGAACCGTAACATCTCGACCTTCCTTAAGGAGTTCGTGGTGAAGCTTCCGGAGGGTGAGAATCTGAAGTTCCGCAGCGGCGGCTACATCCAGATCGACATTCCGAAGTACGATGCGATCAAGTTCTCGGACATGGACGTGGACGAGAAGTTCCGTGCGGACTGGGACCGGATGAAGATGTGGGATCTGGTTACGACGAATCCCGAGCCGACGTTCCGGGCCTACTCGATGGCAAATCACCCGGCCGAGGGGAACATCATCATGCTGAATATCCGTATCGCCACGCCGCCGTTCGACCGGGCTACGGGGACGTTCATGAAGGTGAATCCGGGTATCTGCTCGTCGTATATCTTCTCGCGCAAGCCGGGAGACAAGGTGACGATTTCGGGGCCTTACGGAGAGTTCTTCCTGCCGGACAACCTGCCCGACACGCAGGAGCTGATCTTCGTCGGCGGCGGTGCGGGCATGGCACCGATGCGGAGCCACATCATGCACCTGTTCAAGACGGAGAAGACGAAGCGTCCGGTATCGTTCTGGTACGGAGCACGTGCGCTGAAGGAGGCTCCCTATCTGCATGAGTTCCATGAGATTGAGAAGGATTTCCCGAACTTCAAGTTCAACCTGGCGTTGGACCGTCCGGATCCGGAGGCCGATGCTGCCGGTGTTCCCTATACGCCGGGCTTCGTGCACAACGTGCTCTACGAGAACTATCTGAAACATCATCAGGCTCCGGAGGACTGCATCTATCTGATGTGCGGACCCCCGATGATGATCTCGTCGGTGGTGAACATGCTCGATTCGCTGGGCGTACCGCCGGAGAATATTCTCTACGACAATTTCGGATCGTAGCATCCGGATTGCAGTTTCTGAAAATCGGGACTTTGAAGTCCCGATTTTTTTATACCTTTGTTTAGAAGATTGTGCTCGTCAATATCTGATCGGATATGAGTAGGGAAAGAGATTTCAAATATATAAAAGAGGAACTGCATTCTCTTGTTTATGCAGAGAGTGATCGGGTGATATTATTTAAAAATGATGCACAAAACATTCTTAAATTGTTGCCGTCACACTCTATTTCTTTGATATTGACAGATCCGCCTTATCACAGTACGAAAAAGAGCAATATAGTAAATGACAAGTCATTTTCTACGGATGAGGCGTTTTTAGCATGGATGGAACTTTTTGCAAAAGAATGGAAAAGAGTGTTGCGACCGAATGGCTCGATATTTATGTTTTGTTCGTCTGCCATGGAAGCCAAATTGGAAATGATGTTGTCAAAGTATTTTAATGTCCTGTCTCATATTGTTTGGACTAAACCTAACGAACCTGGTTTTGATGGATGGAAGGGCAAGATGAAAAAAGAAGCTTTGAGACAATGGTATCCGCATTCGGAACGGATTATTTTTTGTGAACCAGCCTTGGAGGGGAATTTGAAACGTTCTTACTTCGGGATATTACTGAAAGAGAAAAGAACAGCCTGCAATTTATCCGGGCACCAGTTGACTGAAATGGTAGGTGCTTATGGTAAGGTTAATCATGGAGGAGCTGTTTCAAATTGGGAAACAGGTAGAAATATTCCTAATAAGAGCCAGTATGAGAAAATTTGTGAGGCTTTGATAAAAAGAGGTTTGGAGGATCAGATGCCAGCCTATGAGGATGTTATCAGACCATTTGAAGTAAATGCGGATATTGAGTTTACAGATATTTGGACTTTTCCTTCCGTAAGACCTTATAAGGGGAAACATCCGGCGGAAAAGCCATTGGATATGTTGGTACATTGTATCAAAAGCTCTACTTTTGAGAATGACATCGTCCTTGACTGTTTTGCAGGTTCCGGTAATACTCTTTTGGCAGCACTAAGAGAAAATCGATATGCAATCGGGATTGAAATTGATGAGTCCTGGTGTGATTCTATTAAGTCTCGGTTACAGATTTACGGGAATCATTCAGCTAAAGTCTCTCAATGATATGAAAAAAGAATGCCCTCGGCGTAAGAGGGCATTCTTTTTATAGAGAGTCGTTTCTTTGGATAACATCGCGCATCCATTGTAAGGTTTGCTCTATTCCGGCATCTTTTACAACGACATTGCAATGATGGTGTCCCCAGCCTAAATTGTATGGGCGGTGGTTGAATTCTCCCATCCGTAATTCGTGAATATGAAATAGGCTTACTTCAGTTATTGTCAAATCAGGAACATCACGCCCTTCTGCCTGTTGGATTTTGGAACAAAATCCCTTTGCGGAAATATGTTTTAAACATAGCGGACAAATCGTATAACCATTTTTATCTATGATTCTTTGCTGTCGTAATTTATCTTTATCTGCCAGCCCTTTTTCGGTAGCCTGTTTTGTGATATCGCTAATACGCTGTTGGGCAAGATTCTTATCTATTCCATTTTGTTCAATCAATTCAGCAATATCCTTACAAGCCCAGAATAGATATTCTAATTGGATTTTGCATAACTGAATGGTTTCTATATCCGCATATTCATAGACTCGGATTCCTGCTCCTTTCATGCTAGACGTATTGAATCCTTCTATGATCTTATTCTCCCCTTCCTCTGTTGTAGCAGGAACTCTGGCCACATATTGACCTCCTAAAGGCGCCGTTCTTGCATTGGCCGCTATCCAGGTATGTAATGGGGGATAAGTGGTCCATTGGTATCTGGTTTCATAAAAAACCAGCAGATTTTTTCCTAAATACAGTCCTTTAGTTTTTAAAAGACGGTGAGTCTGAGAGTTGAAATAATCTTCAGGTTTGATTAAAACGATAAAGCCGTTTTCATAGATGCCATTGTTGGTTGGAGCAATCTTGCATTTGTCATATTCTTGAAAAGGAATAAGTACAGTACTGTTACGGCCCACCCGATTTTGATAAATGACATCATCATCGGCACCACGAGTCTGTCCCGTTTTATAAATCTTGGTTTGAACCAGTTTAGGTGTTATTACAGGCATCTTTATTATAGTTGGTTGAACTCATCACATGTAAAAAAATCGGATAGTGTTACTTGCATGGCACGTGCGATTTTTTCAATATTTATTATTGAAATATTGCGATAGCCATTCTCTACACTTGCAATGTAGCTTCTGTCCAAATCGGCAGAATAAGCCAGATCTTTTTGCGACAATCCTCGGGATTCACGTATGAATCTTATCCGTTTCCCTATTCTTTCTTTTATATCCATATTACAAAGTACGTTTTTTGTAGATTATAAATCAAAGACTATAAGTAACATCTGAGCGGGAATTTTTCAATTGGATATGTTCTTAGGGCTTGTATGTGTTTTGAAGGAAACATGATGGAAAATAAAGTGTCTTAATTTTGATTTGGAGATTCAATCCTTTGTTTCTGAAAAATGGATGAGGAATTATATGTATGTTATTATATTTGACGGGAATTTTTTATCTTTGTAAAAATCCAACCTAAAATACGTGAAATGATGAACATTCCAACGATTTTCTGGGTCGTGCCTGCGGCATCGGTCGTGGCATTGGCCTTTGCGTGGGCCTTTTACCGGCTGATGAAGCGCGAGGAGGAAGGTACGGAGCGCATGCGGGAGATTGCCGCACACGTCCGCAAGGGGGCGATGGCCTATCTTCGTCAGCAATACAAGGTTGTGGGCCTCGTCTTCGTGGTGCTGGCGTTGTTCTTCGCTTATCTGGCCTATGGTGCGGGTGTACAGAACGAGTGGGTTCCCTTTGCCTTCATTACGGGCGGCTTCTTTTCGGGTTTGGCCGGTTATTTCGGCATGAAGACCGCGACCTACGCCTCGGCCCGTACGGCCAATGCGGCGCGTCAGTCGCTGGACCGCGGACTGAAGGTGGCCTTCCGCAGCGGTGCGGTGATGGGTCTGGTGGTTGTGGGTCTGGGCCTGCTGGACATCTCGTTCTGGTACGTGATTCTGAACGCCTTTGTCGACGTGTCGGGACCCCAGAAACTTGTGATCATCACCACGACGATGCTGACCTTCGGCATGGGAGCTTCGACCCAGGCCCTCTTCGCGCGTGTTGGCGGCGGTATCTATACGAAGGCCGCCGACGTGGGTGCCGACCTGGTGGGCAAGGTCGAGGCGGGGATCCCGGAGGATGACCCGCGCAACCCGGCGACGATCGCCGACAACGTGGGTGACAACGTGGGTGACGTGGCCGGTATGGGTGCCGACCTCTACGAAAGCTATTGCGGCTCGATCCTGGCTACGGCAGCTCTGGGTGCTGCGGCATTTGCCGCGGCGGGAAGCGAGGCTTTGCAGTTGAAGGCGGTGCTGGCTCCGATGCTTATCGCGGCGGTGGGCATTGTGCTCTCGATCCTGGGTATCTACCTCGTGCGGACGAAGGAGGGTGCCTCGATGCGCGATCTGCTGCGTTCGCTGGGTGTGGGCGTGAACTTCAGTTCGCTGCTGATTGCCGTGGCAACGTTCGGCATCCTCTACCTGCTGGGAATCCAGAACTGGGTGGGACTCTCCTTCTCGGTGATTACGGGCCTTGTGGCGGGCATCATCATCGGCCAGGCTACGGAGTACTACACTTCGCACTCGTACAAACCGACCCAGAAGATCGCCGAGAGTTCCCAGACGGGACCTGCTACGGTGATTATCTCGGGCGTCGGCTCGGGGATGATCTCGACGGCCATTCCGGTGGTGACGATCGGCGTGGCGATTATCCTGGCGTACTTGTGCGCCATCGGTTTCGACGTAAAGAACATGCTGGCTCCGCAGAACATGTCGCTGGGCCTCTACGGCATCGGTATTGCGGCGGTCGGGATGCTCTCGACGCTGGGCATCACGCTGGCCACGGACGCCTACGGACCGATTGCCGACAATGCCGGAGGCAATGCCGAAATGAGCGGTCTGGGGCCGGAGGTCCGCAAACGCACCGACGCCCTGGATGCCTTGGGCAATACGACGGCCGCCACGGGCAAGGGTTTCGCGATTGGCTCTGCCGCTTTGACGGCTTTGGCCTTGTTGGCCTCCTATATCGAAGAGATCCGTATCGGACTGCTGCATAACGGGGTGACGATGCTCGAAATGCCGGACGGGGCGATGCGCTTCGTGCAGGACGCCTCGATTCTGGACTTCATGGAGTATTACCACATTTCGCTGATGAACCCCACGGTCCTGATCGGACTGTTCATCGGGGCGATGATGTCGTTCCTCTTCTGCGGTCTGACGATGAATGCCGTGGGACGGGCTGCCGAGAGCATGGTGCAGGAGGTGCGGCGTCAGTTCCGCGAGATCAAGGGGATCCTCACGGGCGAAGGTACACCGGACTATGCGCGCTGCGTGGCCATCTCGACGCGCGGGGCACAGCGTGAGATGTTGTTCCCGAGCCTGCTGGCGATTATCGTTCCGGTGGCCGTGGGTCTGATCTTCGGCGTGGCGGGTGTGATGGGCCTGCTGGTCGGCGGATTGAGCTCGGGCTTCGTGCTGGCGGTCTTCATGGCCAATGCGGGCGGAGCGTGGGACAACGCCAAGAAGATGATCGAGGAGGGTCACTTCGGCGGCAAGGGTTCCGACTGCCACAAGGCTACGGTGGTGGGCGATACGGTGGGCGATCCGTTCAAGGATACGTCGGGTCCGTCGCTGAACATCCTCATCAAGCTCATGTCGATGGTTTCGATCGTCATGGCGGGACTGACGGTGGCCTGGCACCTCTTCTGATTCCGATTCCGCGAGGGGGGGGAGGCCTCTGGCCGATGGAACGGGGCGATTCCGGGAAGGAACCGCCCCGTTTTCGGTGACGGACGGTGACGGCGTCTCTCCGGAAAGGGCCTGAAAATTTGTTTCTGCGCCCGAGGATGCGTATCTTTGCGGCCGTGAAGAGTGAAACCATGAAAAATATTGTTTTCGATCTGGGCGGCGTATTGTTCGCACGGGACAAGCGGAAGTGCGATCCGGAGTTGTTGGAGTTTTTCGGATTCCTGCGGGCCCCGGAGATGCCCCGTTTCTGGGAGGAGTACGACCGGGGCACGAATACGCTGGAGTCGGTGACCGGGACCCTTGTGGAGATGACGGGCCGTTCTTATGAGCGCTGTGCCGAGGTGCTGCAGCAGGCCATCGACCTGCAGGAGCCTGTTCCGGCCACCGAGGCGCTGGTGCGTGATCTGAAGGTGGCGGGCTATCGGCTGTACGTACTTTCGAACATGGCCCGCGAGTTTATTGCCCACCTGCGGCGTTTCCCGGTCTACGGACTTTTCGACGGCGAGGTTGTCTCGTGCGAGGTGCTGACGGTGAAGCCCGAGCGTCGGATTTACGAGATCCTGCTTGAACGCTACGGCCTTGATGCGTCCGAAACGCTCTTTGTCGACGACCGTGCGGCGAATATCGAGGCGGCCGCAGCGGTGGGGATCCACGGCTTTTTATTCGATCACCGGGACCCGGCAGCATCGTGTACCGCACTGCGGGAACGGTTGCTCTGACCGACTGGCTTTTCGGATTCTTTTTGAAATGCGTTCCGGACCTTCGAGGCCCGGAACGCTCTTTTTCGGACCGAGGGGCTGAATACGCCTTTTCCAGGCTCTTTCCCCGATTCGGATTCCGGGGTTGCGGCACGTTCCTTGCGCCGTAGGGGAGCGTATGTTGTCGATTCGGGAAAAATACGGACGCTACTCGCTTTTCGTACTGATTACGGTGCTGGGTTTTACGGTTTTCGTGAAGATCCTGCCGTTTCTGGGCGGTCTGCTGGGGGCGGTTACGATCTACGTGCTGCTGCGGCAGCAGATGCGGATGCTGACCGAACGCCGGCAATGGCGCCGGAGCCTTGCTGCGACGCTACTGCTGGCAGAAGCGATCTTCTGCTTTCTGATTCCGATCACGCTGATCGGCTGGATGGTGGTCGTCAAGGTCCAGGGCATTGTGGTCAATCCCCGGGAATTCATCGTTCCGCTGAAGCACCTTGCGGAGCTTGTCGAGATGAAGACCGGCTATGAGGTTTGGTCGGAGTCGAACGTGCGCTGGCTTGTGAGCTACATTCCGAGTGTGGGGCAGTGGCTGGTGGAGGGGATGGTTGACTTTGCCATCAATCTGGTCGTGCTTTTGTTCGTGCTCTATTTCATGCTGATCGGCGGGCCGCGGATGGAGTCCTATTGCAGTGAACTGATGCCGTTCGATCCGCGGATTTCGCGGAACGTGATGCACGAGATCCATCTGATAGTGCGTTCGAATGCCATCGGGATTCCGTTACTGGCCCTGATTCAGGGTTTCGTGGCCTATGTGGGATATTTGGTTTTCGGGGCGCCGAGTCCGCTGTTCTGGGGCGTGCTGACCTGCTTTGCCACGATCATTCCGATTGTCGGTACGGCATTGGTCTGGGTTCCACTGGCGGGATATATGGCGTTGACGGGGGCATGGGCTCCGGCTGTCGGACTGGTGCTCTACGGGACACTGGTTGTCACGCACGTGGACAATGTCGTGCGTTTCCTGCTTCAGAAGCGGATGGCCCATACGCACCCGCTCATCACGATCTTCGGGGTTTTTATCGGGTTGTCGCTCTTTGGATTCATGGGTGTGATTTTCGGACCGTTGCTGTTGGCGATGTTTGTCTATTTTGTGAATCTGTTCAAGTGCAAGTACCTGGATCGGAACCGGCTTTGCCAGTAGGGTAGAGCGGGTTGTCTCGGTTCCCTGCCGGACCGACCTCTGCTTTTGGGGGCCAGCTTTCCACCCCGTTGCTTGTTGCATGGCCGGCCTTTTCCTGTTTTTTCCGTCACTTCCCTTCCCGTTCCCCTTCCCGTTCCCCTTCCCGTTCCCCTTCCCGTTCCTCTTCCCGTTCCTCTTCCCGTTCCTCTTCCCGTTCCTCTTCCC
>CALUIG010000207.1 GCA_944320625.1 uncultured Alistipes sp. | reverse complement strand
TAAATAAGCTATTTTATTTGCACTTGTTTGGCTTTTATTTTCATTTTATGGCTTTGCTTTATAAATCTGGTAAATTTCAAAACAGAGGGATAGGCTTACAAATGCTCTTCACCTTGTGTAGATTATATCCATCCGATATATCTGCTCAAGTGTGGGGTGTTGCTTATTTCTGTTTGGGCTTACCAGAGCCTCCTATCGAATAAGTGAACAACTCCACACTTTCTTTTTGCATATAATTCACCGCAGCAGGAGTTGATACGGTAAGATTTGGAATACTTGTTTTTAAATAAATCTTACTATGAAAAAACTATCATTCTTACTTATCTGTGGCTTGTTGTTATTTAGTTGCAGTAATGATGCGGAATCCGATGAATCTCAAGCTCAATTTGAAATACCTAAATTTCTGGTAGTTCCAACAACGTTTTATTTCGGGAAAGAGGGAGGAACTGCACCATTTTCTTGTCTATGTACAGCGGGGAAATTTGAAAGGTGTTATTTTGTAGAGCATCACACTTCAGAAGGATTCACATTTAATCCGAATGCATGGACTGAACAAAATCAGAATCTCATAGTGAAATGTCCTCCTCTACCTGATTATTGGCATGGCAGACACGGCGTCTGTGGAGCAATATATGCAGATTATAAAGCCTCCAATGGACAAATTATAACAGAGCATATATGTTATCTCTATGTTCATCAAGAATAATCTAACACTCTAATCAAAAATAACATTATTATGAAAAAACTACTTCTATTTGCGCTTTCTGCAATACTGATTTGCGGATGCTCCAAAAATGAAAATTCTACTCCACCTACCGTGGATATGTTTTCTGTTAATTCCACATCATTGGAAGTTAGCGGACAAGGAGGAAGGGAGTTGATTGGCATTCAGAGCACTCGAAGTTGGACTCTTTCAGGTGGAACTTCTTGGTGTACTCCTTCAGAAACAAGTGGTGATGCTTCAGAGGTTTACGGCACATATCCGCATATACAGGTTGAAACCAAATATATATATTTTAATATAGAAAGCAATACTACCAACAAAAGCCGTTCAGCTACATTTACTATTGAAAATGGAGAACAATCAATAGAAATAACGATAACGCAGGGAGTTATATCGACTGTCGTTACTGTGACCGAACCAGGGACATTACAACAAATATTGACGGAACAAAATTTATTGGAAACAACCGAATTAAAAATCAAAGGTGTGCTCAATGAAACTGATTTCAATTTTCTTAAAACTGTGCTTACATTAAGATACTTGGATATTTCAGATGTTAATTTGGAAGAATTACCGAACGCGGCATTTTCACACACGCTTATTAAACACATTATATTACCGCGTTCTTTGAAGGTAATCAGTAAGCAAATGTTCTCTTTGGCAGAAACCACAACCGTGCAAATGTTTGACGAGGTTATTACCATAGAAGATTATGCATTCTATAGATGTAAGATCGAATCTTTTTCCTATAATGGAGGATTATATTTATCATCAAAATTGCAAACCATCGGAGAATGTGCATTTCGTGATTGCTCAAATTTACATGTGTTAAAATTTCCTGCATCGTTGGAAGTTATTAAAAATGAAGCGTTTTCTGGTTTGCATGATCTTCCAGATAAACCTTATCCTCCTCTTGAATATATATTCTTTGAGAAAGGTTCAAAATTAAAGACAATCGGGGAAAACGCTTTTGAAGACGCCTTTGCTTACAAGGGAATTATTTATATGCAACATTGTACTCAAGTTGAAACATTTGGAAAAAATGCATTCGATGGAGAGATTTCAAAATTTTATTTGGGGACAAAAACACCTCCTCAAGGAGGATTTCCATTCACTGAATTAAATCCTGTTGCGAGCTGGACAATTGATGTCTATGTCCCTTCTTTATATGTAGAAGCATATGAAAAATTATGGAAGAAAAACTACGGCATGCAAGGTCGTTTCTTTGCGTTAGAATATAATATGCCTGAAGATGAATAATACAGCTATGGGACAAAATAAAATAACCAAAGCCCAATGGCGAGAATTGATTGCAAATTACATTTCTTACTGCAACAACAGAGGAAATTTAGGATTGTTGGTCAAGACGGATAATCTGCGGCATATTTCAAATGCAATTTGGAATGAGTGGAGCCGCATTATATCAACAAATTGCAATCGACTTTCCCAATCGGCAGATTTTAACGAATTGTACGAACGCATAGAGGATTTGAAAATTCGGGGAATAGGGGCGCAATCCATGATTGAAACAGCTCGACAAATCGCTTATAAATACGATATTCCATTGGATGATTCTTGTTGGAGAGTGGTAGTGCGAAAATCCCCTATAATCAAATTACTTGGCGCTCCCGCAAGAGATATTAAAAGTTACTTTGCCCGATTATCTCCTGATTTTGGACAATTAACCTCACAGCAGAAAATAGATTTTATTATTACCTACCAAGATAAAATTAGGCGCCTGCTAACGAAATAAGATACACCTGCTATTAAAAGACAGACTTCGTAAGAGGCAAATAAGTCCTTTTTGCGGGGTCTGTCTCTTTTTTCATTTTGCTAATAATCTTATCTTTATAGACATGGAACACTATAATTTTTTGTACGATATGAATAAATACAAACAACCAAAAACAGAATGAAAGTCCGAAACTTGGGAAGACAGGCAAATCATTCAAAAGACGGTCAGATGAAGCCCGACAGAGGGAATAGCCTTGCTCGTCGAAAAATCCAAAGGCGGAATATACCCCGAAATATTTATTTATGTGTTTGCCCCTAATATGGCAGACATAACAAAGCCCGTTGAAATTATCCTTGCAAAGAATCGACGTTACCTATTCGGATGAAAGTGCGAACTTAAAGAGATGGATGGGATAATCGGCATAATGACACACAACGAAGTCGGAATAGAGGGAACGGACGGACGGGTAAATCTGTTCGACTATCATGTAAAAGCCGATACAATACTAATCCAATACACAACGCCCGATGGACGGGAAGTGGTGATGAAATTTCCGTTAGCAGGATTCTGCGAAAACTATTTGATGCAATTTACGAAATAACTTGATTTCGTTGGATTGCATTGTGTCCATAAAGGCTGAGGAGAGGGCCGAAAAAATGCGGCTTTTTCCCTTTTGCTGCTGATATGCGAAAGAAGATTGCTTATCACCAATAGTTCACTAATGTTTAACCTTTGACTGTCGAATCAACCGAGAAGTCAACCGCCTTGTAAGGTAGAAAGCTAATGTGTTGAGCGCAAGCGGTGTACTCTACTTTAGAGTACACGTCTGGGGGGCGTGTGGTCGCTGGTTCGAATCCAGTCACCCCGACTGAAGAAAAGGCTTGACAATCAACTGATTGTCGAGCCTTTTTCGTTTCTGGCAGGTCGTTCGCCAGGGGCTTCCGACCCCGTTTCTGCGGTATTTTGTGCAGGGTGTGTAAACCGTGGTGTAAACCGGCGTAAGGCAGATCCCGCGAAAGAAGACGGTGCCCCCAACCAGGCCGAAACCGTCTCATCCGGAGAGGTGGCGTGACACGGATCCTTCCCTTTTTTGTTTTTTCGGCCTTCTGCTGGAAGAATTTTCGTGTGAACGTGTGAATACACCAGCGGCACGACTCATCAAGGAGTCGTGCCGCCGATGTCTTTTGAATGTGCCCCTGGGCGCGCGATGATTTGTGTCCGGGATTAAAATTCCGAGGTGAAGTGGAAACGAATCTCCTTGAAGTTCTCCTGGGCCAGTGCCAGCGCATAACTCGTATCGGCCAGGAAAACGTCGCGGCCGTGTTTGTCGACGGCCATATTGGTGTGTTTGCGGCGTTTGAAGTCCGCTAACTGCGCCGCATTGTCACTCTCGATCCAGCACGCCTTGTAGATCGAAATGGGCTCCCAGCGGCATGCTGCATTGTATTCGTGTTCCAGTCGGTACTGGATCACCTCGAATTGCAATGCTCCGACTGTCCCGATGATCTTGCGGCCGTTGAGCGACGAGGTGAACAACTGGGCCACACCCTCGTCCATCAACTGATCGATTCCCTTGGCCAACTGCTTGAACTTCAGAGGATCTGCATTTTCAATATAGCGGAACTGTTCCGGAGCGAACGACGGAATGCCGGTGAATTTCAGCTTTTCGCCTTCGGTGAACGTATCGCCGATCTTGAAGTTGCCCGTATCGTGCAGGCCCACGATGTCGCCCGGATAGGCGAAGTCGATCACCGACTTCTTCTCGGCCATGAAGGCCGTCGGCGAGGAGAATTTCATCTGCTTGCCGCTCCGTACGTGGAGGTAGTTTTTGTTGCGCTCGAAGATGCCTGAACAGATTTTCAGAAAGGCGATGCGATCGCGGTGGTTCGGGTCCATGTTGGCGTGGATCTTGAAGACAAAGCCCGTCATTTTGGACTCCGCAGGCTCTACCTCACGGGTTTCGGTCGGGGCAGGACGGGGTGACGGGGCGATGCGCACGAAGCACTCCAGCAGTTCGCGGACACCGAAATTGTTCACCGCCGATCCGAAGAAGACCGGGGCCAGTTCTCCCCGCAGGTAGGCGTCACGGTCGAAGGCGTCGTAGACCCCCTCGACCAGTTCGACATCCTGCCGAAGCTGGTCGGCGTAGCGCTTTCCCACATGTTCGTCGAGTACCTCGGAGGCAAGGTCCGTGATTTCGACCGTCGAGGCGTCGGCCGTGAGTTTCTCGTCGGAGGTGAAGAGCGAAAGACGCTTCTCGTAGAGGTTGTAGACCCCTTTGAACGTGGGTCCGTTCGAGATCGGGAAGGTCAGCGGACGCACCCGGATATGCAACTCCTTCTCCACCTCGTCCAAGAGGTCGAAGGGCTCCTTCGAGGGGCGGTCCAGCTTGTTGATGAAGACGATCACCGGAGTCTGGCGCATGCGGCACACCTCCATGAGTTTGCGCGTCTGGGTCTCGACGCCCTTGGCGCCGTCGATTACGATGATGACCGAATCCACGGCCGTCAGCGTGCGGTAGGTATCCTCGGCGAAGTCCTCGTGGCCCGGAGTGTCGAGAATGTTGATCTTGCGTCCCTCGTATTCGAAGCCCATCACGGCCGTTGCCACCGAGATACCGCGCTGGCGCTCGATCTCCATGAAATCGGACGTCGCGCCCTTCTTGATCTTGTTGCTCTTGACGGCACCCGCCACATGGATGGCGCCGCCGAAGAGCAGCAGTTTTTCCGTCAGGGTGGTTTTTCCCGCGTCGGGGTGGGCGATGACGGCAAAGGTCCGCCGTCGGGTGATCTCTTCCTGTAAGGTCATGTATTACTGTTTCGGATAATCGACGTTATAGTGGCAACCCACCGACTCCTTGATCTCGCGTCCCTGCTTGATGATCAGGTAGGCCACGGCGATCATGTTGCGCAGTTCGCACAGTTCGCGGTTGGGTTTGGTCTTGTTGTAGAGCTCCTCGGTCTCCTCGAAGAGAATCGACAGACGGCGCATGGCCCGCTTGAGCGAGAGGTTCGAACGCACGATGCCCACGTAGTTCGACATGATCTGCTGCACCTCGCGCTTCGACTGGATCAGCATCAGCATCTCTTCGGTGTGCTGTGTGCCGTCGAAGTCCCAGTCGGGAATGCCCTCCTGGAAGTCCACCTTGTCGATCAGGGAGGCGGTGTGGCGGGCGGCCTGGTCGGCATAGACCACGGCCTCGATCAGAGAATTCGAGGCCAGCCGGTTCGCGCCGTGGAGTCCCGTGCAGGAGGTTTCGCCCAGGGCATAAAGGTGTTTGATCGAGGTCTGTCCGTTGGTGTCGACCCGCACGCCGCCGCAGCAGTAGTGGGCGGCCGGGGTGACCGGGATCCAGTCCTTCGTGATGTTGATGCCGATCGAGCGGCACTTTTCGTAGATGTTCGGGAAGTGGCTCCGGATCGAGTCGGGATCCTTGTGCGTGACGTCGAGGTAGACGAAGTCCGAACCCCGGCGGGTCATTTCGCGGTAGATTGCACGTGCCACCACATCGCGCGGGGCCAGTGACTTCATCGGATGGTACTTGTCCATGAACTCCGAACCGTCGGGCAGACGCAGGATGGCTCCGAAGCCCCGCATGGCCTCGGTGATGAGGAAATTGGGCTTCTCGCCCGGGTTGTAGAGCGTTGTGGGGTGGAACTGGATGTACTCCATGTTCTCGGTGATGGCCTTGGCGCGGTGGCACATGGCGATACCGTCACCCGTAGCCACTACGGGATTGGAGGTCGTGGAGTAGACGTTGCCGCAGCCGCCCGTGGCTACGATCGTGAACTTCGAGAGCATCGTCTCGATCTCGTTCGTGTCGAGATTCAGGACATAGGCCCCGAAGCAGGCCAGACCGCGGGTGTGGCGTGTGACGAACTCTCCCAGGTGGTGCTGTGTCAAAAGGTCGATGGCGAAGTGGTGTTCCAGGACGGTGATGTTCGGGTGTTTGCGGACCGACTCCACCAGGGCGCGTTCGATCTCGGCACCCGTGAGGTCTTCGTGGTGGAGGATCCGGTGTTCGGTGTGACCGCCCTCCCGGTTGAGTTCGAAGCGCCCGTCGGGGGTCTTGTCGAAGCGGGTACCCCAGGCGATCAGATCGGCAATCAGTTCCGGGGCCCGGCGGACGACCAGCTCTACGGCGCGTTCGTCACATTTGCCCGCCCCGCAGACCAGCGTGTCGTGAATGTGCTTCTCGAACGTGTCGGGGGCGTACGTGACCGAGCAGATGCCGCCTTGTGCGTAGTTGGTGTTGCACTCATTCATTTCGCCCTTGGTCACGATCGTGACGTGTCCGTGGGCTGCGGCTTTCAGCGCGAAGGAGAGACCTGCGGCGCCGGAACCGATTACCAGGAAGTCGGTTTTCATCGTTTTTGAACATTAAGCGTCGCAAAGTTACAAAAAATAGTAACTTTGCCGCATAATTCCGGTAAAAATGGAACGACATATCGACATAAACCGATTCGATTATAACCTTCCCGACGAGCGGATTGCCAAATTCCCGCTTGCCGAACGCAGTGCTTCGAAGCTCCTGGTCTACCGTGGGGGCGAGATCTCCGAGAAACATTTTGCGGACCTCGGGGAGGTTCTGCCCGCGGGGGAGCTGCTGGTCTTCAACAATACGAAGGTGATCCGGGCGCGGATCATCATGCACAAGCCCTCCGGGGCGCGCATCGAGGTCTTCTGCCTCGAACCGCACGATCCGGCCGATTACGAACGTGCCTTTGCCGTGGTCGGGGCGTGTGAGTGGTCGTGCATCGTGGGCAACCGCAAGAAGTGGAAGGAGGGGTATGTCGAGATCAACTTCGAACGGAACGGTGCGGCCGAATACCTCCGGGCATGGCTCACGGAGGATCGCGGGCGCGAGTGTACGGTACGCTTCGAATGGTCGGCGCCGATGACCTTCGGGCAACTGCTCGAACACCTTGGGCGCATTCCCATCCCGCCCTACCTGAACCGCGAGAGCGAGGAGATCGACAATACGCGTTACCAGACCGTCTATTCGAAGTTCGAGGGTTCGGTGGCGGCCCCCACGGCGGGACTGCACTTCACGCCCGAACTGATCGAGTCGATGAAGTCCCGCGGCTTCGGGTTCGAGGAGGTGACCCTCCATGTCGGGGCGGGGACGTTCCTGCCCGTTAAGGACGAGGATGCCGCGAAGCATCCGATGCACACCGAACACTTCGAGGTGCGCCGCGATTCGGTGGCGCGGCTGCTCGAACGCTGGGGGCATATCACGGCCGTGGGAACCACCTCGGTAAGGACGCTCGAGTCGCTGACGGCCCTCGGCTGGCGGATCCGCACTTCGGGGTCGCCCGATGCCGGACGGGTCGTGGGACAGTGGGAACTCTACGACATCCCGGCGGAGTACACGGGACGTGAGGCGCTGACGGATCTGCTGGAATACCTCGACCGCGGGGGGCTCGACAGCCTGAAGGCCGCGACGCAGATCATGATCTCGCCGCTGGGGTACGAATTCCGGATCGTGCACAACATCGTCACCAATTTTCACCAGCCCAAATCGACGCTGCTGCTTCTGGTTTCGGCCTTTGTGGGGGACGACTGGCGGCGGATCTACGATTATGCCCTGGGACACGGGTTCCGTTTCCTGAGCTACGGCGACTCTTCGGTGCTTATGCGGTAGGAGGAAACGGCTGCCGCCGATGGGCCGATGTCGCATGCGATACTCCGGTCCAAGAGACTGCGGGACCTTGCAAAGGGCCCCGCTTTTATTTTATATGTTGCCGGTCTCGTCTCGTAACATGTCGCCGGCCTCGGCCCGGAGTCAGAAATCGTATCCGATGGAGCAGATGACGCTGCGGCTCCGCAGTTGCGAGATCCCTGCCGGCAACAGCGGTGTCTGCGCCTCCTGCCCGAGGAGATTGAGGCAGCCCGCATCGAATCCGGCGCTGAGGCAGATCCTCCGGATTGAGAGCTCGAATCCCGCACGCAGGCTCAGGTCACTGCGCCGGAGGAATCCCGTGGCGCCGAACAGATCGCCCCAATCCTCCCTTGTGCGGGCCTTGCCGCCGATTCCGACGCCGTAGCAGACCCCCGCAAAGGGGCGGATCGAAACCCGGTTGCCGAGCCGGAACCGCCAGGTGGCCAACAGCGGAACCTGCAGGTACATCGGTCGGAAGGAGGTCCCGGCATAGCGCCCGCCGCGGCTGGCGAAGTGAACGCCTGTTTCGAGGTAGAGGGGCATGCCCTGCCACAGCAGGATCTGGTCCGCGACGCCGAGCCGGAATCCGAGGCGCGGATCGGTGGTGCCGTGCACATATTCTCCCGAGGCGCGGATGTAGGACACCTCAAGACCTGCTCGGACCCCCAACAGGTTTTTTTCGGGCTTTTGGGCCCGGGCCCCGGTCATCAGCAACAGGGCGCCAAGAATCAGGATCGTCGGTTTCATCGGCTTGCGTATGCGTTCATGCGGTGCCCCGCGCGTCGGCCGGAGCCCGGCGGAGGGATTCCGCGCCCCAAAGATAGAACAATCGGCCGTTTTATACAATAAGGGTGTCCGAAACCGGCGGAAAGGTTGTTCACGGGCTTCCCGGAGGCTGTGTGGACGGCTGTTGCAGCCCTGTTGCAGCCCTGTTGCAGCCCTGTTGCAGCTCTGTTGGCGGGTGCTGTGCGGGATTTCCGGACCCGGTGTCCGGCTCTCCCGGATTCGGGGCGTGAAAAAAATAACAATAATAAAACGGCAATTCACAATTATTTTGTACCTTTGCGGTGCCGTTAGGAAAAATAGGTTTCAAATACATATTACTCAAATTCGTACAACTATGCAGATTGTAGAGATTCACGCAAGAGAGATCCTCGACTCGCGAGGCAATCCGACCGTTGAGGTCGAAGTTCGCACCGTATCGGGTGCATTCGGTCGTGCCGCTGTTCCGAGCGGCGCTTCGACGGGCGAGAACGAGGCCCTCGAACTCCGTGACGGCGACAAGAGCCGTTATCTGGGCAAGGGCGTGCTCAACGCCGTCAAGAACGTCAACGAGGTGATCGCTCCCGCCATCATCGGCATGAACGTCGCCGATCAGGTCGGCATCGACAAGGCCATGATCGCCCTCGACGGTACGCCTACGAAGTCGAAGCTCGGGGCAAACGCCATCCTTGGCGTATCGCTGGCCGTAGCCCGCGCCGCTGCCGACTACTTCGGAATGCCCCTCTACCGCTATATCGGCGGAGCAAATGCCAAGACGCTGCCCGTGCCGATGATGAACATCATCAACGGCGGTTCGCACTCCGATGCTCCGATCGCTTTCCAGGAGTTCATGATCCGTCCCGTGGGCGCTCCGTCGCTCAAGGAGGGCCTGCGCATGGGCGCCGAGGTGTTCCA
>CALUIG010000206.1 GCA_944320625.1 uncultured Alistipes sp. | reverse complement strand
TCCATCGTCTTTCCAGCTCCGGCCTCCTCGATCACACGTTCCACCGTCTTTCCAGCTCCGGTCCCCTCGATCACACGCTCCATCGTCAGATTTTTTCCGTCAGTTTACGCACCAGGCTGAATTGCGAGAAGAACTCCTTGGCAAAGACCCGCAGCACCGTATAGGAGGGTATCGCCAGCAGCATGCCCACGATCCCCGCCAGCGACCCCGCAATCAGAATCACCAGAAAAACCTCCAACGGATGCGCCTTCACCCGTTCCGAATAGAGTGTCGGCTGCAGGATGAAGTCGTCCATCCCCTTGAGAACCAGCAGCGTCCCCACGATGACCAGCACCGTATGTCCTACGGGCATACCCGCAATCGGCGTCACGATTCCCACAAAGACCGAAAAGATTCCTCCGATCAGCGGACCCGCATAGGGTACGACATTCATGATGCCCATCGTCAGACCGATGAATGCGGCATCGGCCGTCTTCATCCCGAAAGCCATCATCACCAGGGTTACGGCAATCGTCAACAGCAAGCTCTCCGTCAGGATACCCGTAAAGTAGCGTCCCAACAGCAACGTCACGGAATCCAGAGCCCGGGTGATGTTTTCGTGGTAGTGCTCCGGGAAGACCGACGTCACCATCGTATAGAACAGCCCCTCCTCCTTCAGGAAGAAGAAGGTGATGAACGAAATCGAAAAAACGGCAATCACCGACGAGAGCACCACGTTGATGATCGACGAAAAGATCAGATTGAGCGAATTGATGTCGATGATGCCCCGAAGCGCCTCGGTCAGCTCCTCGGAGAGCGAAAAGGTGCTCTCGGGCAGGGCAAAAAGACGTTGCAGGTCGTGTTGTGCCCGGGACAGAGGTTCTCCGATGCTCTCCATGACGGCCGTGAAGTCCACGTGTGCAAACTGGTTGATCTTGTTGAAGACCAGCGGCACGAAGAGCGAAAAGCACGCCGCGAAGATCGCCCAGATCACCACAAGCGTCACCAGAGCCGCCAGCCAGCGCGGAATCCGCCATCCCCGGATATGCAGTTCCGAAAGCCGCTTCACAAGCGGACGCCCCATCACCGCCAGGACCGCCGACACCAGAATGTAGACGACAATCGACGAGAAGTACCACACCAGAAAGAGTACGGCCGTAGCGATTGCCGCACCCACGATGAATTTCAGAACCGTCTGAGGCGTCGTTTGCATGGGAACTACTCTTCTTTCTTATCCGTGACCTTGCGCAACCGGGCGATCGGCGTCTGCGAGCCGATCGTCGGGTCGCCGATCTCCACCAGCAGCTCACTGTCCTTCGGAATCAGGATGTCGATGCGCGAACCGAACTTGATGAATCCGCACACGCTGTTCTGCTCCACGGGATTGCCCACCTTCATGTAGGAGACGATCCGCCGCGCAATCAGTCCCGCCACCTGGCGGAACAGCACCCGCTGGCCCGTAGGCATCTTCACCACCGTGGTCGTACGCTCGTTTTCGGTCGACGATTTCGGGTGCCATGCAACCAGGAAACGGCCCGGATGGTACTTGAAATACTCCACCACCCCACCGACCGGAACCCAGTTCATGTGGACGTTGGTGATCGACATGAAGATCGAGATCTGCAACATTTCCTCCTGCAGGTACTCCGTCTCCTTCACCACCTCGGTCACCACCACCCGTCCGTCACACGGTGCAAAAACCAGATCCGCATCGTGGATCCTCACCCGCCGCGGCTCCCGGAAGAAGGCCACGATGAAGAACCAGAAAAGCAACAGAAAAACCGTTCCACCCCACAACAGGGCCACTCCCGATTCGTTGATCAGCATCCGGTAGAAAAACCACCAGATCAGGAGGCAAACCGCCCCCGAGATGCCGATGATCTTGTATCCTTCCTTATTGATTCTCATAACACGGTAGGTTTGGAGTTACATGACGAAAAACAGATAGACAAAAACAAACGGCGCCGAGAGCAGCATGGCATCGAAACGGTCCAGCACCCCGCCGTGACCCGGAATCAGCGTTCCCGAATCCTTGACCCCCGCGGCCCGCTTGAACATCGACTCCACCAGGTCGCCCAGCACCCCCGTGATCGAAGCCACGAGAGCCAATCCGGCCCACGCCGCATAGGGACCCTCCAGGATCCGCGCGGCGACCACTCCCATGGCCATCGCACCGACCACGCCGCCGAAGAAACCCTCCCACGACTTTTTGGGCGAAAGGCGCTCGCAGAGCCGGTGACGGCCGATCGACATCCCGACCAGATAGGCGAAGACATCGTTCGCCCAAATGATGAAGACGTAGAAGAGCATCACCCGGGGATCCCACACATCACTGGCGATGATCGGGAAGTAGCACATCAGCGACAGCGGCAACGCCACGTAAATGACGCCCAGAAGCGTCGTGGCGATATTTCCCGCAGGATTCTCGTCCCGGCGGTAGAGTTCGCAGACGAACATCGCGGGCAGGAGCAGCAACAGAAAGGCCAATCCGCAGCCGAAAGCCCGGTGGGCACTGCCCAGGATCTGAATGTCGTCGCTCACAAAAGCGAAATTCAGGGCGAAAAGCACCAGGCCCGCCACCACTCCGACCAGCTTCTGCGGACGACTGCCCCGCTTCTCCACCAGGGCGTAAAACTCGGCCATACCTCCCACCAGCAACAACGCCAGCAGGAGCCCGAAACTCCATTGCGACCAGACAATGGCCCCCAGGACCACTACCGCGAGCACCGCACCGCTCAGCGTGCGAACCCACAGGTTCTTCATCTTTTCACTCATCGTTTCAAGGATGTAAGTAAGTTTTCGGATACGCTATTCGGATCGGGCGGCCGAAGTCTCCTCCGAATCCGGAGCCGATCCGGAGACCGAAGGCGACGAGACGCCCGGCTCCTTCGCCGATCCGGAGTTCTTCTCGGGTTCGGCAGA
>CALUIG010000205.1 GCA_944320625.1 uncultured Alistipes sp. | reverse complement strand
ATCTTCGAAATCGAATACCACACCCAATGGGGTGAGCGGCTCGTGCTGCTGTGCGAGAAGCGGAAAATCGGCATGGAGTATGCCGAAGACGGCATCTGGCGCGCCGAAACCGAAATCCGGACATCCAGAAGCTACCTGACATACCGCTATGCCGTCGAACGGGAAAACTCCATCATCCGTACCGAATGGCTGGCTCACTCGCTCCACATCCCGCCATTGCCCGCCCGGCAGAAAATCCGAATCCTTGACCGATGGCTGGAGATCCAACCCGATGCTCCCTTCTATTCCGCGGCCTTCACGCACGGAATATTCCGTCGCACAGCCCGATCGGAGGTCCGACACGCCCCCACTGCAATCGGCGGAGAACCCGCTACGGCAAACGTGTGGCTGCGGATCCTGCAGCCCGCAATCCACTCCGACGAAACACTGGCCCTCGCCGCCGAAGCCCTCGACAACTGGCAGCGGATCATCCCTCTCGACGACATCGACTTCCCCGTCTGGGGGTGTACCTGCGCCCTGCCCGCCGGATGCCCATACAAACTGCTGATCGCTGACCGATCGACACTCGAACCTATCCAATGGGAGGTGGGGCCCAACCGAATCTGGAATATGAACGACGCCGAGGATGAGATCCGGCTCGATGCTTCCCTGCTCACCCGATTCCCCGAACGGCCCTGGCGAAGTGCAGGAACCGCTATCCCGGTCTTCTCGCTCCGATCCGAGATGAGTTTCGGTGTCGGAGAGTTTCTCGATCTCAAACTCCTCATCGACTGGGCGGCAGCAACCCGACAGCGCGTCATCCAGGTCCTTCCCATCAACGACACCTCGATGACCGGAACCTGGGAGGACTCCTACCCCTACAACGCCAATTCGAGCTTCGCGCTCCACCCGCAGTTCCTGAGACTCACCGAGGCCGGCGTTGTGGAGGACGACGAGTACCGCCGCCTGCGCGACGAACTGAACGACCTGCCCGAAGTCGATTACGAACGCGTCAACCGAACCAAGCAGCGGCTGTTGCGAAAGGCCTTCGCGCAGAATGCCGCCTATACGGCCTCCCGGCCCGATTACCAGGTATTCCTCGATGAAAACCGATCGTGGCTCCTGCCCTATGCCGCCTACTGCTCGCTCCGGGACGAGCTCGGAACGGCAGACTTCGCGCAATGGGGAGACATGGCCCGCTTCGACCGCAAACGCGTCGAGGAATACTGCCTGCGCAAGCGCGACGAGGTGGCATTCCACTGCTACGTCCAGTTCTACCTCCACCTGCAGCTCTCCGAGGTCTGCCGTTACGCACACAGCCGGGGAATCATCCTGAAGGGAGACCTCCCGATCGGAGTCAGCAGAACAAGTGCCGATGCCTGGATCTCGCCACGTCTGTTCCACCTCGACTCGCAGGCCGGAGCTCCGCCCGATGCGTTCTCGGCCATGGGCCAGAACTGGGGATTCCCCACCTACGACTGGGAGCGCATGGCCCGGGACCATTATGCCTGGTGGAGAGACAGGCTCCACAAGATGAGCCAGTATTTCGACGCATACCGCATCGACCACATCCTCGGATTCTTCCGCATCTGGGAGATCCCGGACCATGCGGTCCACGGACTGCTGGGGCATTTCAACCCAGCACTGCCCTACGCGGCCGAAGAGCTGCGAAGGGCCGGATTCGACGTCGAGAAGGGCGTCGGAACAACACCTCCGCTCGATGACGCATCGCTCGACGAGTTCTTCGGCGACCGGGCCGGCGAGGTTCGGAAGCGCTGTCTGAAAGAGGGCAGGATACGTCCGGAGTTCGCCACACAGCGGAAGGTCATCTCGAGTCTCCCGGGCGAAGATGAATCGACAACACGTCTGCGCGAAGGCTTGATGGCCCTGCTCGACGACGTGCTCTTCGTCGAGGATCCCCGACGCAAAGGCTACTTCCACCCACGCATCGCCGGGCATGCAACCCGCTCCTACCGGATGCTGGCTCACTGGCAGCAGGAGGCTTTCGACCGGCTGCACGACGACTTCTTCTACCGCCGGCACGACCAGTTCTGGAAGGAGGCGGCTCTGCGAAAGCTCCCCGTCCTGCAAACCTCCTCCGAGATGCTGCCCTGCGGGGAGGACCTGGGCATGATTCCCGCATGCGTCCCGGAGACCATGCGCATGTTGCAGATCCTCTCCCTCGAGATTCAGCGCATGCCCAAGATCTTCGGAGAGACCTTCGCCGATCCTGCCCGTTATCCCTACCTGAGCGTATGCACCACCTCGACCCACGACATGAATCCCCTACGCGCCTGGTGGGAGGAGGACCGCGACGTCACGATGCGCTTCTACCGCGAAGTGCTGCACGGAGAGGGTACCGCACCCCGCAGTTGCGAACCCTGGATCTGCCGCCGGATCATCGGAATGCACCTCGCATCTCCGGCCATGTTCACGATCCTGCCACTCCAGGACTGGCTCTCGATGGACGAAACGCTCCGCGCACCAGACCCGCACAAGGAGAGGATCAACATCCCGGCTATCCCCCGCTACCAGTGGCGCTACCGCATGCATCTGACCCTCGAAAAACTGATCGATAACGTGGATTTCAATACCATGCTCTGCGACATGATCGCTCTCAACGGAAGACGGTAAAACCGAAAACGCCACAA
>CALUIG010000204.1 GCA_944320625.1 uncultured Alistipes sp. | reverse complement strand
CGCTCGGACATGAACAACTCCGCAGCGGCCTCACGCCGCCGTCCGTTGTTGCGTTTCAGCGCCCGGACGATCTGTTCGCGCTGCACGTCCGCCTTGGTCTTCTCGCGTGGAGGCTCGTCGGTCACCTCCTCGCTCTCGGCATAGACCGGGGCCGGGGACTGGTCATAAACCGGGGTTGCCGGAGCTCCGAACGTCGGGCCCGCCGGCTGCCCGTAGGCCCCCGGGGTCTGCACCGCCGGAACATAACGCCCCTGGGTCGAGGTCGGCAGCAACGCCCGGATGTCGTGCTGCGGCTCCGCAGCCGCAGCCCCGCCGTTTCGCAGCAACTCCGCCAGCATGCGCTTCAGGTCGTTGATGTCGGAACGCATGTCGAAGAGCACCTTGTAGAGCAGTTCCCGTTCGGTCGCCATCGTATTGTCGTCCATACGGGGAGCTCCGGCCGCCGCCATTGCGGTCCCGCCCTCCTGTTGCGGAAGGTATTTGGCCAGCACCTCCGGGGTGATGACCCGCACCTGCTCGATGGCCGAAATCTGCTCGGCCACGTTCTTCAACTGACGGATATTGCCCCGCCAGTAGTAGTTTTTCAGCATTTCACGTGCCGCATCGTCGAGCGTCACCGCAGGCATCCGGTACTGCACGGCCACATCGGCCGCGAATTTGCGGAACAGCAGAGGAATATCCTCCGGACGCTGCCGCAGGGCCGGAACCGCAATGGGCACCGTGGCCAGACGGTAGTAGAGGTCCTCGCGGAAACGGCCCGCCGTAATGGCTTCGGGCAGATTGACGTTCGTGGCGGCAACCACCCGCACGTTGGTCTTCTGGACCTTCGACGAACCCACGCGGATGAACTCCCCGGTCTGCAGCACACGCAGCAGGCGCGCCTGGGTCGAATGCGGCAGTTCGGCCACCTCGTCCAGAAAGATCGTACCTCCGTCGGCCTCTTCGAAGTAGCCCTTGCGGGCCTCCACGGCCCCCGTGAAGGCTCCCTTTTCGTGGCCGAAAAGTTCCGAGTCGATCGTTCCCTCGGGGATCGCCGCACAGTTCACGGCGATGTATTTGTTGTGCTTGCGCGAGGAGTAGGCGTGGATCACCTGCGGAAAGAACTCCTTGCCCACGCCGCTCTCACCGGTGACCAGGACCGTCAGGTCGGTGGGAGCCACACGCAGGGCCACCTCCAGCGCCCTGTCCAGCAAAGGAGAGGTGCCGATGATGCCGAAGCGTTGTTTTACGGTGGTTATTTCTGTCATTTTTTCTCTTGTTCGGGCTGTTCGGAGCGCGTCGTTTGCATGACGGCAAACGGAACACGGGTGCCGTTCATTGTGCCGCCGCCCAAAAAACCAAGCGGCCCATACAGCCCCCGTTTACGTCCCTATTCGGATTCGGACGGCGCGGATTCACTCCCTTCCACCGATTCCGCACCCGGATCGGAAGCCGCGGGCAATTCAATGTACTCCGTCTCGGCCTGCTGCTCCCGGGCATCGTGCCAAAGCCCGAAGGCAATGGCCCCCAGAGCCAGAATCGCAGCAATCACGGCAATCCAGATAAAACGGTCGGCCCGACGCCGCGGAGCCCGGTCCACGTAGGTATAGGCATCGGTATTCTTGGGCGGCTTGCCGTAACGGAGCCCGCGCACCGAAGGGTCGGGCTCCATCTTCGCCGAACGCGACACATGCGGCTCGGCAAAGGCCGAATGAACCGCCTCGGCCACCTTCTCGGGACGCAGCGGCGAGGTCCGCACCGGATGCGGATGTCCGGAATCTGCCGCCGGCTTCCCGGCTGGGAGATTTCCGGATGCTGCGGCAGGCTCCGACACCTCTTCCGGAGTCGGATCGTAGTGGAAGGCGATCGTCCCGTTGGGCCCGGGCTTCATCGTTCCGAAGCCCCTCAGGCGGTACTCCCCGCCGTGCTCCACGGCATGCCGCACCTCGAAGACCAGGCGGTCGATCTCGCCCGCAGCCTCCAGGTCGCTCAAGCCTCCCTCACGCAACAATCCCCGCAGCACCCCGTCGTCGCGTTTGAGCAGCTCCGAAAAGAGAACGCTCCGACCCGGTTCCTTGACGACAAAGGCCCCGAGTTGCGGGATCACGAGCCGTTTGTGCGACTCCAGATATTGCCTTACAACAGCGATCAGCACGATAGAATGTTCTTTGAATGAATCCGGCTCCAAAATTACCCTTTTTCAGAGAAAAAACCAAAATATGCCGCAGTTTTTCAAAATAATCCGGCAAAGTGTTGGTTATACAAAAAATATTCACCTATTTTGCATTCCGAAATTTTGGAAAATCCGGGCGAGCTACTTCCGCAAAAATTCCGACATGTAGCCGAGCCGGATTGGAAAAATACCTCACAACCGGCCATGAAAGACAAGTACATCGATCTGATCGAACAGTCGTTCGACTTCCCGCAGGACGAGTTCTCCGTCGAGGACAACGAGCTCAATTTCCATGACATTCCCCTCATGGAACTCATCAAACAGTACGGAACCCCGCTCAAGATCACCTACCTGCCGAAGATCTCCCAGCAGATCAACCGCGCCAAGCGCATGTTCAACGTGGC
>CALUIG010000203.1 GCA_944320625.1 uncultured Alistipes sp. | reverse complement strand
CAGAACCGCTACGGCACGGGACTCAACGGTACGAATTCCGGTTCCGCCGTGTATAGCTGGGGGCAGAAACTCACCCCGGCGGCCCGGACCGGTTATACTCCGGAGGATTTTCTCGAGACGGGACATGTCTATACGAACGCCGTGACGGTCTCGGGCGGAACGGACCGCAACCAGACCTACTTTTCGGCCGCGTCGGTCAATTCCGATGGGATTATCCCGAACAACGAGTATGACCGTTATAATTTCACGTTCCGGAATACCAGCTATTTTCTGAAGGATAAACTTCGCCTGGACGCTTCGGCAAGCTATATCTACCAGCAGGATCAGAACATGACCAACCAGGGTGTCTATTCGAACCCGCTGGTTCCGGCCTATTTGTTCCCGCGGGGTACGGATTTCGAGGCCTACCGGATCTTCGAACGCTATAATCCCGCGTCGAAACTCATGGAGCAGTTCTGGTCGTCGGACCTCGAAGGCGGTGACCTCCGGATGCAGAACCCCTATTGGATCGCCTACCGAAACCTCCGCAATACGGACAAGAAGCGTTACATGTTGTCGTTTTCGGCCTCGTATGATATTCTGCCGTGGCTGAATGTGGCCGGGCGGGTTCGGATCGACAACGCCAATTCGCTCTACACGCAGAAACTCTACGCCTCGTCGAATACGACCATTACGGACGGCGGTTCGAACGGCCACTATACCGAACAGCGCGAATACGATACGCAGACCTATGCCGACGTGATGGTCAATATCAACAAGACCTTCGGCGACGACTGGTCGCTGCAGGCCAACGTCGGAGCCTCGATCAACAACGTCAAGACCGACATGCTGTCGTATCGCGGCCCCATTCAGGAGAACGGACTTCCGAACGTCTTCAACGTTTTCGACCTCGACGACTCGAAGAAACGGGCCGAGAAATCGGGCTGGCAGGAGCAGACGCAGTCGATCTTCGCTTCGGTGGAGGTAGGGTGGAAGCAGATGCTCTACCTCACGGTGACGGGCCGCAACGACTGGGCCTCGCAGTTGGCCGAATCGCCCGAATCCTCGTTCTTCTACCCGTCGGTGGGTCTTTCGTGGGTACCCACGTCGCTCTGGGACCTGGGCGAAGCGGTGAATTACCTGAAACTCCGGGGTTCGATTGCCTCGGTGGGTATGCCTTTTCCGCGCCACCTGACGATCCCGACCTACGAATACGACGCCACGAACAAGGTCTGGACGGCCAAGACGCACTATCCGATCGGGGATCTCTACCCGGAGCGGACCCGCACCTATGAACTGGGTCTCGACGCGCGGTTGTGGAAACATGTCAGCCTTTCGGCATCGTGGTACTGGGCCGACACCTACAACCAGACGTTCGATCCGCAGATCTCCGTCTCGTCGGGCTACTCGACGATCTACCTCCAGACGGGTCATGTCCGCAATACGGGCGTCGAACTTTCAGCGGGGTATGACAACCGGTGGGGCGACTTCCGCTGGGCGACGAACTTCACCTTTTCGTGGAACAAGAACGAGATCGTCGAACTGGTTCACAATTACGTCCATCCCGAGACCGGGGAGTTGATTACAAAGGACCGGCTCGAAATCAAGGGTCTGGGCAAGGCGAAGTATATCTTGAAACCGGGCGGCACGCTGGGCGACCTCTATACCAACTCCGATCTGGTCTATAACCGGGAGGGTTTCATCGAGGTGGACAAGAGCGGCAACGTGGCTGTCAAGGACGACTACATGGAGGACATCTACCTCGGCTCGGTCTTCCCGAAATACAACCTGGCCTGGCGCAACGACTTCTCGTGGAAGGGCGTGAATCTCGGTGTGCTCTTTACGGGGCGTATCGGCGGCATCTGCTACTCCGCGACGCAGGCCAACATGGACCTGTATGGAGTTTCGGAGGCATCGGCCGCAGCGCGTGATGCCGGAGGAGTTATCATCAACGGCCGTCAGACGGTTGACGCCCAGAAGTGGTACCAGGCCATCGGCGCCCAGTCGGGACTGCCGCAGTATTACACCTATTCGGCGACGAACTTCCGCCTGCAGGAGCTCTCGTTAGGTTACACGCTGCCCGCGAAGTGGTTCCGCGACCGGATGCGGATGACCGTCTCGTTCGTGGGCCGCAACCTGTGGATGATCTACTGCAAGGCGCCGTTCGATCCCGAGGCCGTCGCCTCAACGGGGCTGAACTACCAGGGCATCGACTACTTCATGATGCCGTCGCTGCGCAGCCTGGGCTTCAACGTGAAATTCCAATTCTAAATGAACAGCAAGACCATGAAAACTACGAAACAGAACGTGCAGCGGCTGCTGCTTGCGGTCATGCTGCTCGGCATGGCGGCCTGTACGGGCGACTTCGCGGACATCAACCGCAATCCGAACGAAGTGACTGATGAACAGTTGCAGGCCAACAACTACAAGATCGGCACGAATCTCAAAACCTTGCAGGGTCTCGTCGTTCCGACGCAGGAACACATGTATCAGTTCCTGGAGAGCCTGGTCGGAGGTCCCTACGCCGGTTATATCGGAGCCACGGTGGACTCGTGGCAGAACAAGTTCGAGACCTTCAA
>CALUIG010000202.1 GCA_944320625.1 uncultured Alistipes sp. | reverse complement strand
GAGAGAGACGCCGGATCGAAAATGGACCGAGATTCTGAAAAAATGAAGAAAACCATCATCGACCTCTTCGAGGCCTCCGTCGAGAAATACGGCGGAAAATCGTTCCTGCTCGAAAAACGACACCACAAGTTCGAGCCTACGACCTATGCCGAAACCAAAGAACTGGCTCTCGAAGTCGGAGCCGGTCTGGCGTCGGTCGGAATCCGACCCGGCGACAAGGTCGCCATCCTCGCCGAAGGATCGAACGCCTGGATCATCTCCGAGTTGGGACTCTTCTACGCCGGGGCCGTCAGCGTACCCCTCTCGGTGAAACTCGAAGAGTCGAACGACCTGCTGTTCCGGCTGCGTCACGCCGAAGTCAAGGCGATCTTCGTATCGAAATATCAGCTTCCGAAGATCCGCCGCATCCGTGCCGAACTTCCCCGGATCGAACATGTCATCGTCCTCGGACACATTCCCCTCGAATCGGGCGAAACCGCCTACGGAACCCTCCGGCGCCTCGGCCGCGACTACCTCTCGAAACACAAGGAGGAGTTTTTGAAAATCGGGCAGGCTATCCGGAACGAAGACTATGCCACGATTACCTATACCTCGGGCACTACGGCCGATCCCAAGGGTGTCGTCCTTACGCACCGCAACTATACGGCCAACGTCGAGCAGTCGCTTTCGCGCATCTCGATCCCGCCCCATTACCGCACGCTCATCATCCTGCCCCTGGACCACTGTTTCGCCCATGTCGTCGGGTTCTACATCATGATCGCCTGCGGAGCCTCGGTTGCCACGGTGCAGGTCGGCAAGACCCCCATGGAGACCCTCAAGAACATCCCGGTCAACATCCGCGAGGTACAGCCCCATTTCCTGCTGTCGGTGCCGGCCCTGGCGAAGAACTTCCGCAAGAATATCGAAAACTCGATCCGCGCCAAAGGAGCCTTCACCGAAAGGCTGTTCCACCTCGGACTCAAGGTCGCCTACGTCTACAATCAGGACGGGTATAATCGCGGAAAAGGATGGCGCTGTGTGTTGCGTCCCGTCGTGTCGCTGTTTGACGCCGTACTCTTCCGCAAGGTCCGCGAGGCCTTCGGCGGCTGCATGAAGTTCTTCGTGGGAGGCGGAGCCCTGCTCGATGCCGAGTTGCAGCGTTTCTATTATGCGATCGGGATCCCGATGTTCCAGGGATACGGACTCTCGGAGGCCACGCCCGTCATCTCGACCAACTCGCCAAGGTATCACTGCCACCGTTTCGGATCGTCGGGCAAGATCCTCATCCCGCTCGAACTGAAGATCCTCGACGAGAAGGGCAACGAGTTGCCCCGCGGGCAGAAGGGAGAGATCGTCATCCGCGGCGAGAATGTCATGGCCGGCTACTGGAAGAACCCCGAGGCCACGGCCGAAACCGTCCGCGACGGATGGCTCCATACGGGGGACATGGGGTATGTCTCGGAGGATGAGTTCCTCTATGTGCTGGGGCGCTTCAAGAGTCTGCTGATTGCCTCGGACGGCGAGAAGTACAGTCCCGAAGGGATGGAGGAGTCGATTGTCGACAAGTCGGCCTTCATCGACCAGATCATCATCCACAACAACCAGAACCCCTTCACCGGAGCGATCGTCGTGCCCAATGCCGAGGCGCTGCGGCGTGAACTCGACCAGCGCAAGGTGGCAGGGGAGGAGCGTCCGGTTGCGGCGGCCCGTATTCTGGCCGCCGAGATCGACAAATATCGGGCAGGAGGCATTTATGCCGGGGAGTTCCCGGAGCGGTGGCTGCCGGCCGGACTGGCCATTGTCGACGAAGCCTTTACCGAGCAGAACGGTCTGGTGAACAGTACGATGAAGATCGTACGGTCGAAAGTCGAGGAGCATTTCCGCAACCGGCTGGAATATCTCTATTCGGCGGAAGGGAAACCGGTGGAAAATCCTGAAAATCTGGCATCTTTGAAAAAATTGCTCTCCTGATCCATTTTTTCGGGCTTTGAAAACTTGACTTTTCAAAAATTCGGAGTATCTTTGTCCTCCGAAATGCGGAAATAGCTCAGTCGGTAGAGCATCAGCTTCCCAAGCTGAGGGTCGCGGGTTCGAATCCCGTTTTCCGCTCCAAAACAACAGGGAGAGCCAAAAGGTTCTCCCTGTTGTTTTGTATTTTGCAAAAAGGAAGGGATTCGCTGCCCGCGGCCCTCACCGCCCCTTCCAGGGGCCGGGGGTGTCAACGAATGATCGCGGAACCACTCCAGCGCAGCGCGAGTGCGAATCCCGTTTTCCGCTCCAAGACAACTTTGTATTTTGCAAAAAGGAAGGGATTTGCTGTCCGCGGCCCTCACCGCCCCTTCCAGGGGCCGGGGGTGTCAACGAATGATCGCGGAACCACTCAAGCACGGCGCGAGTGCGAATCCCGTTTTCCGTTCCAAGACAACGGGGAGAGCCAAAAGGTTCTCCCTGTTGTTTTGTATTTTGCAAAAAGGAAGGGATTCGCTGCCCGCGACCCGCGGTACCCTTTGATGCACCCCGATCCGGCTTATTTCACTCTTTAATACCCCCGCCAAGCGATTTTCCCCGATTCTTTCTTGGGCTT
>CALUIG010000201.1 GCA_944320625.1 uncultured Alistipes sp. | reverse complement strand
GCGCTGATGCCGCTGAATGTCATGGCGTCGGTGCTGTCGACGGGCAACCAGGTTCGTCTGACGTGGGATGTCCGCACGACAGACACTTATGAAGTGGTGATCTATTCGGACGAAGGTCTGACGGAGGAGGTGCAGACCTTGAGTGGAATCACCCCGGAGGATGTTCCGGTGACGTTCGACCTGCAGGCCGAGCAGGAGTACTATGCGACGGTGCAGGCTTTCAGTTCGAACGAGCGCACGGCTCCGTCGAACGTGGCCGTGGTCGGTCCGGTGACGACCTACGCGGTTATGAGTCTGCTGAATCCGGTTGTGGAGGCGCGGACGTCGACCTCTGTGACACTGACCTGGGATCAGGAACAGTACGTTTCTCATCTTCTGGCGGTTCCGGTTTCGGACGTCTCGGCCGAAGAGGTGCGCAAGGATTTGAGCGGGGAGGAAGTCGAAGCGGCACGGGCCACCATTGAGGGGCTGAAGCCTTCGACCGAGTACCTCGTGTCGGTCTACTACAATTCGGCCAGCCGCGGCGGACAGGATGTCTGGACCCGTCCCGACATGCAGAACATGACGACGATCTCGACCGTCGATCAGCTCATGCAGGCTTTCGTGGACGGCGGTAAATACGAACTGGCCTACAGCGAGACGCCGTACGTCGTTCCGGAGTACGCCGAGGGCCAGACGAATCCCGCATCGGCACTGGCTGCCGATCTGACGATCATCGGCGAGACGACGCTCGAGGGCGCCAAACCGCAGATTGTGGGGTTGGGCATCGGCCTGAACCCCGGTGTGAGCATCATCCATCTGGAGGATCTCTCGATCGACGGTGCCGATGCAGCTTCGTCGCTCATGGAGGTGAAGAACACCATCACGATGACTTCGGTGACGGTGAAGAACTGCGATCTGAAGAGCTTCCGCAACATCTTTTACGAGAACAAGGCCGGTTCGGCCATCCAGACGCTGCTCTTCGACGGAGTCTATGCGGTCGACATGGGCAACAGCGGCGGAGACTTCATCGACTTCCGCACGCAGTCGACCCACGGTTCGCTGACGGTCTGCAACTCGACCTTCTACAACGGAGCCCGTTCGTTCCTGCGTGTCGACGCCAATGAAACCTTCTCGTCGATCGCTGTGCGCAACAACATCTTTGGCAGCTTCTCGGTTGTGACCGACGGCAACAACAAGGGTATTCTCTACGTGCGTGGTACGGCTTCGACCTTCGAGTACACGAACAACCTCTTCCTGAACGAGACCGGCGAAAACGCCCGCTTCATCGCCAACAACAACTCGGTGAAGCTCCCGACGTCGATCGCCGCCAACTACTTCTACAATTGTGCCGACACCTTCTTCGAGGCGAAGACGGCCGATGGCGAGGTGACGCTCGCAACAGCCATTCAGAACGGCGGCAAGGTGCTGACGGAGGATCCGTGCGAGAATTCGGCCCGCGGAAAGTTCTATCTCACCAACGACGAGATCGCCTCGGCCCGCGTGGGAGACCCGCGGTGGTGGAATGCCGTGGCACCGGTTGTTCCGGAGCAGACCGAACTGATCCCGATCACGGAGGCTACGGTCTGGAACTTCGCCGATACGGAGACTTTCGAGGCTCAGGACATTACGCAGAACCGGATCCTGGGCAACCTGCAGTTCCTGGTCAATAACGCCGATGCCCCGATGGCCGTCACTTCGGGCGGAACGATTTCGTTCTCGGAGGCCTCGACCTTCTCGGTGCTGGACGTTCCGACGAACAACGCGCTGGCCTTCAAGGTGAGTGTCCCGGGTTCGGTGCTGATCACCCCGGCCGATGCCGGCTACAACAAGCACATGGAGATTATCGTCAACGGATCCCGCTATGCGCTCCCGGCCGACGGTTCCCAGAGCAAGTTCGGATTCGGTGACATCCAGGGTGAGACGATGATCTACATCTGCAGTTGTTCGCCGGTTGAGCTTCAGGCGTTGGAGTGGTCGCTGGAGGTCGTATCGGGCGGAGAGCCCAAGGTCCTCGAGACTCCGGTCTTCACGACGTCCGAACTCCCCTCGCTGGATCAGGGTACGTCGCAGGCTGTCACCGTATCGTGGAATGCCGTGCCGAGTGCCGCAGCCTACGAGGTGACCTTCAACGGCAAGACCGAAACGGTCGAGAGTCCGTCGTATGAGATTTCGGCCGCTACGGTCGCATCGCTCAAGGCCGGCAGCTATCCGCTGACGGTCGTAGCCAAGGCTGCCGAGGGATCGTTGAACTGGACGGATTCGGAAACGGCCTCCATTACGCTGAAGATCAACGAGGTACTGACAACCGTGTCGACGGCCTGGACGTGGGACATTGCCGATGCCGTGACTTTCCCGGCCGGCGATATCAAGGAGAATACGATCTATGGCAATCTTCAGTTCCTGGCGACCAGCTCGAAGCACATCACCATCGAGCACTCGACCGACAGTGATACGGGGGAACCGGTCAACCGGATCAAGTTCAACGGCAAGAGTACGATGGATGGCGTCACGCCGAAGGAGCGCGGTCTGGCCCTGCGTGTGAGCGGCAACGGAACGCTGACGGTGAAGGCGATTTCGAGCAGCAG
>CALUIG010000200.1 GCA_944320625.1 uncultured Alistipes sp. | reverse complement strand
TTCTCCATCTCAACCACCGGGCACACCTTCAGGTAACCGCCCAGGATCATCGTGTTGAACAGCTTCGCCTGGCCCATCCGTGCACACTCCGCCGTGGCATCGATCGCATAGACCGAAATGTCCGTGCGGACCGGATGGCGCGTAATGCCGTTCGTGTCGTAGATCAGCACGCCGCCCGGCTTGATCATCGGCTCGAACTTCTCCATCGACTGCTGGTTCAGAATGATCGCCGTGTCGAACTCGTGCGCAATGGGCGACGAGATCTTCCGGTCCGAAAGGATCACCGTCACGTTCGCCGTACCGCCGCGCATCTCCGGGCCGTAGGAGGGCATCCAGGTCACCTCGAAGTCCTGCATCACGCCCGAATAGGCCAGAATCTTGCCCATCGAGAGGACGCCCTGTCCTCCGAATCCTGCTATGATCAATGTCTCTTTCATCGCTTTACTCCTTTTTTACGTCCTTGATATCGCCCAGCGGATAGTAGGGCAGCATGTTCTCTTCCAGCCAGCGGTTCGACGCCACGGGCGAGAGCTTCCAGCCGCTGTTGCAGGTCGACACGACCTCCACCAGCGAGAAGCCGTTCCCGGCCATCGCATTCTCGAACGCCTTGCGGATCGCACGCTTGCACTTGCGCACGTTCGCCGCCGTGTGGACACTCTGCCGCGTGATGTAGGTCGCACCGTCCAGATGCGCCATCATCTCGGCAATCTTGTACGGATAGCCGTTCAGACGCGGGTCGCGGCCATAGGGCGTCGTCGAGGTCTTCATCCCGAGCAACGTCGTCGGGGCCATCTGACCGCCCGTCATGCCGTAGATCGCATTGTTGATGTAGATTGCCACGACATTCTCACCGCGCGCCGCCGCATGGATCGACTCCGCCGTACCGATCGCCGACAGGTCTCCGTCACCCTGGTACGTGAAGACCATGTTGTTCGGCCACAGCCGCTTCACCGCCGAAGCAATGGCCAGCGCACGTCCGTGTGCCGCCTCGATCCAGTCGATGTCGATGTAGTTGTAGGCGAAGACCGAGCAACCCACGGGCGAAATACCCACGGTACGATCCTCGAGTCCCATCTCCTCGATGACCTCGGCGATGAGTTTGTGCACCGTGCCGTGGCTGCAGCCCGGGCAGTAGTGCATGACGTTATCGGTGATGAGTTTCGGTTTCGTGTAAACCAGATTCTCCTGTTTGATTTCAACCTCTGCCATCGTAGTCTACTTTTTAATCAGTTTCTCCTTCAGGGCATCGAGCACCTCATCGGGATTGAACATCATACCGCCCTGGCGTCCGTAGTGCTCCACGGGGGCCTTGCCGTTGACGGCCAGGCGCACGTCCTCGACCATCTGACCGGCATTCAGCTCCGCCGAGAGGAAGCCCTTCACGCCGCGTGCGGCCAGTTCGGCGATCTGTTTCGTGGGGAACGGGTAGAGCGTGATCGGCCGCAGCAGGCCCACCTTCAGACCCTCGGCCCGCGCCATCTCGACCGTTGCCGAGCAGATCCGCGCCGAAGACCCGAAGGCCACGATCACATATTCCGCATCGTCACAATCTATGGCTTCGTAACGCACCTCATGCTCCTCCATCGCCTTGTACTTCTCCTGCAGGCGCAGGTTGATGACCTCCATCTTCTCGGACTGCAACTCCAGCGACGTAATCACATTGCGTTCCCGATCGGCGGGTTTTCCGTAGGTCGCCCACGCTCGGCACTCGGCCTTGATCTCCTCGTCGCTCTTGCGCGGACGCTGCGGGGAGAGCACCACCTTCTCCATCATCTGACCGATGGCTCCGTCGGCGAGGATCATTGCCGGATTGCGGTATTTGAAGGCCAGATCGAAGGCCAGGGCCACGTGGTCGTGCATCTCCTGCACGGAGTTCGGGGCCAGGACAATCAGGTGGTAGTCACCGTGTCCACCGCCCTTGACGGCCTGGAAATAGTCGCCCTGCGAAGGCTGGATCGTACCCAAGCCCGGGCCGCCGCGCTGGCAGTTGACCACCAGGCAAGGGAGTTCCGCACCAGCCAGGTAGCTCAGCCCCTCGGCCATAAGCGAGATACCGGGGCTCGACGACGAAGTCATGACCCGCTTGCCGGTCGCGGCAGCGCCGTAGACCATGTTGATCGACGATACCTCCGATTCGGCCTGGAGAACCACCATGCCGGTCGTCTCCCAGGGTTTGAGCTCCATGAGGGTCTCCATGACCTCCGACTGCGGGGTGATGGGGTAGCCGAAATATCCGTCGCAACCGTAGCGTATCGCCGCATGGGCGATCACTTCGTTGCCTTTCATGAGTTTTACTTCCTTCTCTGCCATCGCTTATTCGAATTTTTGACGATAAACCGTGATGACGCTGTCGGGACAAATCACCGCACACGAAGCGCATCCCGTGCAGGCATCGGGATTCGCCATCCGGGCCACCGGATAGCCCTTGCTGTTCACCTCCGCCGACAGGGCGAGCACGTCGCACGGGCATACCGAGACGCACACGCCGCAGCCCTTACAGCGTTCTCTGTCAACGACGATCGTACCTTTGATCTTAGCCATAACGTCGATAGTATTGTTAAGTTGCTTACAAATATACGAAAATTTCCCGG
>CALUIG010000199.1 GCA_944320625.1 uncultured Alistipes sp. | reverse complement strand
TTCACCGGTTTCTTCTCGGGGCGCATCTGCGGGAAGAACAGCACGTCCTGGATCGACGGCTGGTTGGTCATGAACATGGTCAGCCGGTCGATGCCGATGCCCATGCCCGAGCAGGTCGGCATGCCGTACTCCAGGGCGCGCACGAAGTCCATATCGATGAACATCGCTTCGTCATCGCCCTTCTCCGAGAGGCGCAGCTGCTCCTGGAAGCGCTCCAGCTGGTCGATCGGGTCGTTCAGTTCCGAATAGGCGTTACACAGCTCCTTGCCGTTGACGAAGAGCTCGAAACGCTCCGTGAGCTCCTGATTGTCACGGTGACGCTTGCACAGCGGAGACATCTCGCGCGGATAGTCGCAGACGAACGTCGGCTGGATCAGCTCCTCCTCGCAGTACTGTCCGAAGATGGCGTCGATCAGTTTGCCCTTGCCCATCGTCTCGTCGGTTTCGACGTTGAGCCGTTTGCAGGCTTCGCGCAGTTGTTCTTCGGTCTGGCCCGTGATGTCGTAGCCGGTCTTTTCGAGGATTGCGTCGGTCATCGTCAGACGCCGGAACGGTGCCTTGAACGAGATCTGCTTGCCGTCGATCGTCAACTCCGTGGTGCCGTTTACGGCCATGGCCACCCGTTCGAGCATCTCCTCGGTGAAGGACATCATCCAGCGGTAGTCCTTGTAGGCGACGTAGATCTCCATGCAGGTGAATTCGGGATTGTGCGTGCGGTCCATGCCCTCGTTGCGGAAGTTCTTGCCGAATTCATAGACTCCGTCGAATCCGCCGACGATCAGCTTCTTGAGGTACAGTTCCGTGGCAATGCGCAGGTAGAGGTCGATGTCGAGCGAGTTGTGGTGCGTGATGAAGGGACGCGCCGAGGCTCCGCCCGGAATGGGCTGCAGGATCGGAGTCTCGACCTCCACATACCCCTTCGAGTTGAAGAACTCACGCATCGTGGCCATGATCTTCGCGCGTTTGACGAAGGTATCCTTGACCTGCGGGTTGACGATCAGGTCGAGGTAGCGCTGGCGGTAGCGGACTTCCGGATCGGTGAAGGCGTCGAACGTCTTGCCGTCCTTCTCCTTGACGACGGGCAGCGGGCGGATCGACTTCGACAGCACGGTGAACCGTTTGCAGTGTACGGAGAGCTCGCCGGTGTTGGTCCGGAAGGCGAAACCCTCGACGCCGAGGAAGTCACCGATGTCGAGCAGTTTCTTGAAGACCGTATTGTAGAGCGTCGGGTCCCCTTCGGGGCAGATGTCATCCCGGCGGATGTAGACCTGGATCCGGCCCGTGTGGTCCTGCAACTCGAAGAACGAGGCGCTGCCCATGATGCGGCGCGACATGATACGGCCCGCGATGCGGACCTCCTGGAAATTCTTCTTTTCGTCGTCGTAGCCCTCGGCGATCTCACGAGCCGTGGCCGTCACGTCGTAACGGGCGGCGGGGTAGGGTTCGATGCCCAGGTCGCGCAAGGCCTTGAGCGACTGTCTGCGAAGCTGTTCCTGTTCGCTGAGTTCGATTGCCATATCGTCTGTTTTTGATGTTTCGTGGTATATCCCCGCAAAAGTAGTGAAAAACACGCAAATTAACAACCCGAGGCCCGGTTTTCGGCGCAGGACCCCGAATTTGGGTGTTTCGGGAATTCTTCTTATCTTGCCTCCATGTCAACCCTCTCAAAACCGATGTTTATGAAATTTCTGTTGCCTCTTCTCCGCCGGTTGGCGGAGTGTTCCTGCCGGTTGCGGAGCGTATGGGCCGCCACGCTGATCCTGGCCGCTGCCTGCAGCAGCAGCGACGACTCCTCGGAGGATCTTTATGCCGTTGTTCAGGCGGCATCGTTCACCTTCAACGAAACCGATCCTTCGCTCAATACGGTCCAGGTGCTTGCCAATACGGCCTGGCAGGTCTACTGGCTTCCGGAAACCTCCGGAGTGAGCGTGGAACCCGCTTCGGGGTCGGGCAATGCTGCGTTCCGGATCCTCGATATGCCGGCGGGTACGACCCTGCGTTTCGGCGTAAGGCCCGTTTCGGGGACGACCGCCTCTCTCTTTGCGACCGTCACGCGCGCCGCAGCTTCGGAGGTGGCGGCTCTGAAGGTATCGCCCGAAACCCTGACGTTCGATCCTGCGGGAACCAACCGGATCTCCGTGACCTCCGACACGTCGTGGAGCGTGACCGGCTCCGATCCGGGACTCGCCTTCTCCCCGGCGGGCGGAACCGGGAACGGGACGATCACCGTCACGGCGGCTCCCGTTGGGACCTCCACGCTGACCGTTACCGCGGGAGAGGGATCCGCGGCATCGAAAGCCACGGTGACGATCTCCCGGGCTGCGGACATCTCCGGCGAGACGGTCTTCAGTCTCGATTTCGGGGCGGCTCCCTCAAGTGCAGCCTTTGCCGACTCCTTTACTTCGTGGCAAACCCAAACCGGAAGCGGCGCCGGAAGTGTCAGTTATGCTTCTTATGGCGTGAAAATCCGTAGCGGTTACGACGGCGCCTCGGCCGGTGCCTCCGGTAAGGGCTATGCAACGATGACCGCAACCAGGACGACGAACTATTTTACCGTCAAGAACATCTCGCTGCCCGACGGCGTGCAGGATTTCACGCTGTCG
>CALUIG010000198.1 GCA_944320625.1 uncultured Alistipes sp. | reverse complement strand
CAGGTCGTGCGCCTCGTCCATCGGGCCGAGGGCGACACGGCAGAGGGTATTGACCCGCGAGGGGTCGTAGGGGGCCTTTACGCGGCGGTAATTGCCCGTGAAGCCGAACATCATGCCACCGCGCCGCGTGCTTTCGAAGAGGACCGTGTCCTGGGTTCCGACGGCCCGGGCGCAGAAATCGCCGTGAAGCCGCTCGCAAAGCGCTTCGAGTTCGGCGACGCGACGCGTGGCGACCGATGCCTGGACCTTGCCGGGCAGTTCGACGGCCGGGGTCCCGGGGCGTTCGGAGAAGGGGAAGATGTGCAGGAAGGCGGGTTTCAGTGCTGCCAGGAAGTCGTACGTCGCCCGGAAATCAGCCTCCGTTTCGCCGGGGAACCCGACGATCACGTCGATACCGATGAAGGCGTCGGGCATCAGCCGCCGCACCGAGGCGATACGCTCGGCAAAGCGGGCCGTGGTATAGCGGCGGCGCATGAGGCCCAGAATCCGGTCCGAACCGCTCTGGAGCGGGATATGGAAGTGGTGCATCATCTTGGGCTCCCGGGCGCAGAATTCGAGAATCTCGTCGGTCAGCAGATTCGGCTCGATGGACGAAATGCGGAAGCGGTCAATTCCCTCAACCTCCACCAAGGCCCGCAGCAGGTCGATGAAGCGCTCGCCGGTCGTACGGCCGAAATCGCCCGTATTGACCCCCGTGAGGACGATCTCGCGCTGACCCGCCGCAGCGATCTGGCGCGCCTCGGCCACCAGGTCGGCAATGGGCATGTTGCGGCTCGCACCGCGGGCATAGTGGATCGTACAGTAGGAGCAGCAGTAGTCGCAGCCGTCCTGCACCTTGAGGAAGGCACGCGTACGGTCGCCGCTCGAAAAGGCCGCAAAGAACGACGTCAGCGAATCGGTATCGCAACTGTAAACCTGTGCCCGGCCCTTTCCGGACAGTTCAACCACCCGTTTATATAGCTCTCCCTTATCGTTGTTACTCAGCACAATATCCACACCATCTATCTCGGCGATCTCCTGCGGTTTAAGCTGGGCGTAGCAGCCCGTCACGGCAATGATCGCCTGCGGATTGCGGCGGTGGAGCTTGCGGATCAGGTTGCGGCACTTCTTGTCGGCGTGTTCGGTCACCGAACAGCTGTTGATCACGCAGATGTCCGCCTCGGCCGTGGGCGACACCCGCACGAAACCGCCCCGCTCGAACTCCCGGGCCAGGGTCGACGTCTCCGAAAAGTTGAGTTTGCAACCCAAGGTATGAAAATTGACTCTTCGCGCTTGCATGGGATTCTCTTTTTCGGGGACGAAATTACGAAAACTGCACGAAAGGAGGAGGCTTTTTGGATAAAAAAGCGTAAATTTGCACGCAATACCGACACAGCATGGAGTTTTTCAGCGACGTCTTCCAATACGGCTATCTCTCGAATGCCCTCGCGGCATGCGTGCTTTCGGGCATAACCTGCGGAGTAATCGGCACCTATGTCGTCTGCCGCCGCATGGTGTTCCTCGCCGGAGGCATCACCCACGCCTCGTTCGGAGGACTCGGCATCGCCTTCTGGGCCGGTGCGAACCCCATTGCCGGAGCCATGATCTTCGCCGTCCTCTCGGCCCTCGGCATCGAATGGGCCGGGGCACGCGGCCGGATCCGCGAAGACTCCGCCATCGGCATCATCTGGTCCGTGGGCATGGCCGTCGGAGCCCTCTTCATGAGCCTCCGCCCCGGCTACACCTCCGGCGACCTCTCGGCCTACCTTTTCGGAAGCATCATCACCGTCACCCGGGGAGACGTTACGGCCCTCGCCCTGTTGACGGCCATCGTGGTCGTCGGCGCCCTGCTGTGGCTGCGCCCGGTAATGTACGTCGCCTTCGACCGCGAATTCGCCCGTTCACGGAACATCCCCACCCGCGTGATCTCCTACCTGATGGCCGCACTCATCGCCGTGACCATCGTCCTCTCGATCCGCATCATGGGTATCGTGCTGCTCATCTCGCTGATCACCATGCCCGCGGTCATCGCCAACACCCTCTCCCGCTCGTACAGGACCATCGCCCTCACCGCCCCGATGGTCGCCGTCATCGGAAACGTCGCCGGACTCCTGGTCAGCTACCACCTCGACGTCCCGCCCGGCGCGGCCATAATATTTACACTCACCCTGGCGCTCATTTCGGTAAAACTCGTATCTTTGCGTCTGAAAAAACCGGCCCCCGAGCATGAAGACCATCCATAAACTCGTCCTGAAAGCCTACCTCGGACCCATGGTCCTCACCTTCTTCATCGTCATGTTCGTGCTGATGATGAACTTCGTGTGGCGCTACATCGACGAACTGGTCGGAAAGGGACTCAGCGCCGGAATCATCATCGAACTGATGTCCTACGCCATGGCCAACATGATCCCCATGGGTCTGCCGCTCTCGATGCTGCTGGCCGCGATCATGACCATGGGCAACCTCGGCGAAAACTACGAACTGCTGGCCATGAAGTCGGCCGGCATGTCGCTCGTCAAGATCACCAAACCGCTGATCATCGTCGTGAGCATTGTCGCCGTGGGGAGCTTCTTCATCTCGAACAACCTGGTGCCGTACTCCAACAAGAAGATGTTCAGCATCATCTACGACATCCG
>CALUIG010000197.1 GCA_944320625.1 uncultured Alistipes sp. | reverse complement strand
ACCGCCCCGGAAATCGGAGCGGCCTTTGGTGTTGAGCTACCTGGATTCGAACCAAGAATAACAGGACCAGAATCTGTTGTGTTACCATTACACCATAGCTCAATGACGTTTTGGTGATGCAAAAGTAGAACTTTATTTTGCAAATGCAAAGAAAAATCAGAAAAAAATTTCGTACATTTGTTTTAATCTCCTCGGAGATAAACCGAATGAAACTTGAAACAATTTGTAAATCATCTGATTATGGGTATTAAACTGCGACTCGTCATCATGAACTTCCTCCAGTTCGCCGTGTGGGGTTCCTATCTGGTTTGTATCGGCAATTTCCTGGGCCGTGTGGGATTGGGCGAATATATCTCCTGGTTTTATGTGGCGCAGGGTGTCGTGTCGATCTTCATGCCCGCCATCATCGGGGCCATCGCCGACAAATTCGTCGAACCCCAGCGCCTGCTGGGCATCTCCCATCTGACTGCCGCCGTGTTCATGCTCGTGGCCGCCTGGTTCGGATATGAGGCTACGATGCAGACCCTCAGTGGCGTGGCCACCTCCATTACCCCGATCTTTACGGCCTACTGCCTGAGCGTGGCCTTCTACATGCCGACGATCGCCCTCTCGAATACCGTGGCCTTCTCGATCCTCAAGAACCGCGGTTTCGATACCGTGAAGGATTTCCCGCCGATCCGTGTCTTCGGAACCGTCGGCTTCATTGCCGCCATGTGGTTCGTCAATTTCGTCGGATTCGGTGGCGGCGGCGTCCAGACACAGCACCTGGAGGGTGCCGAAACCCTCGCTCTGGTCCCCATGGCCGCACAGTTCACCTACATGCAGCTGATTGTCTGCGGTGCGCTGGGGCTGCTCCTCGGATGCTACGCCTTCACCCTTCCGGCCTGTCCCATCGACCGTACCGCCGCAAAGGAACACAAATCGTTGGCCCAACGCCTCGGACTGGATGCCTTCGTGCTCTTTAAGAAGCGGAAAATGGCCCTCTTTTTCATCTTTTCGATGCTGCTGGGCGTCTCGCTCCAGATCACGAACGGATATGCAACCCCCTACATCAACAGTTTCGCGTCGATGTCCGAAAGCTGGTTTGCCGAGAATCCGACCCTGCTGGTCTCCGTCTCACAGGTTTCCGAGGCACTGTGCATCCTGCTGATTCCCTTCTGTCTCAAACGATTCGGTATCAAGGTCGTGATGCTGATGGCCATGTTTGCCTGGGTGCTGCGCTTCGGATTCTTCGGGATCGGAACGACGGAGAGCACCGTGGGGATCATCCTCCTGTTCCTCTCCTGCATTGTCTATGGCGTGGCGTTTGACTTCTTCAACGTCTCGGGCGCCCTCTTTGTCGAGCAGGAGGCCGCGAAACCCATGCAGGCCAGTGCCCAGGGTTTGTTCATGCTGATGACCAACGGAATCGGTGCTTCGGTCGGAACCTGGGTTGCCGGAAAGATCGTCTCGCACTATTGCGACTGGGAGGGCGGCTATCTGGTGGCCCGGGAGGGTGTCGCCGGAGGGTGGCCCGCCACGTGGCTCGTCTTTGCCGGATATGCCCTGGTGGTTGCCGTGACTTTCGCCTTCGTTTTCCGCTACAAACACAATCCCGAGACCATCGGGAAGGTCAGCCATTGATCGGATGGAGATTCGAGTCCGGGAGTCCTGCATGCGTTGCGGGCGTTGCGTAAGGGTTTGTCCGTCGCAGATCTTCGTGCAGGAGGAGCCGCGGGGCGTCGTGTCGCTCCGCAAACCCGAGAACTGCATCCTTTGCGGGCATTGTGTGGCGGTTTGTCCCGCGGGGGCGGTCGTGCACGGGGCCTTCCCGCCGGAGCGTGTGCACGCCTTCGAGCGCCGCGACCTCCCGACACCCGAACAGGTGGAGCTGCTGTTGGCCGTGCGGCGTTCGAACCGCGCCCTTTCCGACCGTCCCGTGCCGCCGGAGTGGTTGGACCGCATCATCGCTGCCGCCGACCGTGCCCCGACGGCCAGCAATGCCCGTCAGTTGGGCTATACGCTCGTTACCGAACCCGAACGCCTGCGGGAGGTGGCCGAATATACGCTGCGGGTTTTTCGCGGTTTGGAACGCTTGCTTTCGAATCCCCTGGTGCGACCCTGGTTGAGTCGGATGATGCCGGGGGTGTATCGCTATGTCCCCGTCTTCCGGCGTCTGCGGCTCGATTATGCCGAGGGGCGTGACCGCATTCTGCGCGGTGCCTCGGCCCTGCTCTTTATCCATGCGCCGCTCGGAAATCGTTTCGGCGTGGAGGATGCCAATCTCGCCTGTCAGAATGCCTCGCTCATGGCCGAGGCATTGGGGGTGAGTCAGATCTACATGGGTTTCGTGTTGACCGCCGTGCGGCAGGACCGTCACAAGAGGCTGAATCGCCTTTTGGGGATCGGGGATCGGCGGATCTGTGCGATTCTGGCGCTCGGAATCCCCGAATTCCTCTATCCGAACTACATCGACCGCGAGCCGGCCCCGCGAAACTAACCGGAGCCCTGTTCCGAAGCATGCAAAACAAAAAGGAGCGGTCGAAAACCGCTCCTTTATATTTTTATCTCCGCAGACCCTCGTCTGCTCCGGGTGAGATGCGTTTTCTCCTGGCTTTTTCTCGAGGCTTTTTCTCCTGGTTTTCCTGGCTTTCCTGG
>CALUIG010000196.1 GCA_944320625.1 uncultured Alistipes sp. | reverse complement strand
TATTCCATAAACATGCGGTTTCAGGTTCCGAGGGTGATGGTCCGCCGACACAGGGCGAGGGCCTCTTCGCTGTGGGCAATTATGAAGAGTGTCATGTGGGGATTCCGTTCGGCAAGCTCCTCCAGCGAACGGAGCAGTTCGGTTTCGGTGCGGAGGTCGAGCGACGAGGTGGCCTCGTCGAAGAAGAGTACGTCGACCCGGCGGTAGAGGGCTCTTGCGATGGCGATCCGCTGCCGTTGTCCGCCCGAAAGCCTTGCTCCACACTCTCCGAGCGGGGTGTCGATGCCCCGGGGCAGCGAGGCGACGAGCGACTCCAGCCGGGCGGTTCGGAGGACCTCCGCAACACGACGTCGGTCGATCCGGTCGGTCGGGACGCCCGGAGCGACGTTCCCGGCAATCGTTCCGTTGCGGAGAAAGGGACGTTGCGGTACGTAGCCGATCCGTTGCTGCCAGGCCCGGCGGTTATCCGCGCCAAGGGGTACTCCGTCGATGCGGATTTGCCCCTGCGTGGGCTCATAAAGCCCCGCCAGAAGCCGGAACAGAGTGGTTTTGCCGACTCCCGACGTTCCGCGGATTCCGACCCGTTCGCCCTTGCGGATCGTGAAACTGAGTCCGTGGAGGACCTCCCGGTCACCTCCCGGATAGCGGAACGAAAGCCCTTGTACCTCGATCGACGCTTCGAAGGGCAGCATACGACATTCGTCCGATACGGTTTCGGGTGCCGGTCCCGGGCTCTCCGCGGGGGATGCTCCGCACGCCGTGAGGCCGCTTTGCCGGAGCAGTCCGAGCGTGTGGCGGTTGTATCGGATCGATGTCCAGCCGTTCAGAATGGCCCGCACCGAGGGCATCAGCCGCAGGGCCGCCACGGCACAGATCCCGAACCACAGGGCGGAATCCTCCCGCCCGAAACTCCCTACGGCCCAGACGGCCAGCCCGACCGCCAGTGTGGTCTCGACGATGAATGGCGGCAAGCGGTTCAGATCGGCTTCGCGGCCGAGGGCACGGACCGTCTGGTCCATCGCGCGGTCGAAGCCGCGGAGCATCTCCGGAAAGGCGCCGTTGAGTTCGATGTCGGCGTATCCGCGGAAGGTTTCGGATACGATCCGGGCCTTTTCCCGGCTGGCACGATGCTCCGCGGCTCCGTATCGGGCGATGCGCTGTCGGACAATCCCCTGGTAGATTGCTCCGGCGGGGAGAAACACTCCGATGGCGAGCAGTGCCGCCGTCGGGGTATGAAGTGCCAGCGCTCCGAGCAGCAGCAGGAGCAACAGAGCCTCGGCTGTGATCTCGACCGCGGGACGCAGCACCCCGAAGACGAATGTCCGGGTGAGGCCGTTGACGTTGCGGGTGAGTGTCACGGAGTCTGCGGTGTCGATAAAGGCCAGTCCGCAGTCGTGATAGGTGATATAGAGCTGCCGGGAGAGCGTGCGGTAGAGATCGAGCAGGCAGCGGCGCTCGAAACGCGCCAACCGGAAGGTCGCTGCGGCCTTCAGCAGCGTGAAGAGCACCGCACCCAGACAGACCGCTCCGGCGAAGAGCCGGGGCGACCCGATTCCCGACCGGGCGTAGATTGCGGAGAGGGTTCCGTCGCCTTCGAAGGCCGCGGGATCGAGCAGCAAAGCCAGCAGGGGCAGCAATGCGGCCAACCCTGCAAAGTTGAGTCCGGCCCGTGCGAAGAGCGAGAGGACCATGTGCAGGCTCCGGCGGCGGTAACCGTCGGGCAGGATGTCGAGGATTTTTTTCAATCGGTCACCGGCTCGATTTTGCCGAGACGGACATACCACAAAAATCCTTCCGTTTTTGCATATCCCATTTCGCGCAGCAGGCGCATGTATTCGCGGATCTGTTGGCGGTGGCTTTCGATGTCGAGTTTGCCGAATTTGTAGTCTACGACGACGGCCCGGCCCCCGTCTCCGACCATCACCCGGTCGGGCCGGCGCACGGAGAGGTTTCCGGGGCGGATGATCTCCTGCTCGTTGCGTACGCGCCGCCACTTTCCGCTGAACCATTCGCGAACCTCGGGCTGTTGGAGAGCCCGGGCGATCCGCTGCTTCAGGTCGTCGGCGTCGGCCTTCGAGAGGGTTCCGTCGGCCTGCATCTTCAGCACGGCCGCATCGATCTGCGCCTGGTCGTCGGCCTGTTCGAAGGCCCGGTGCATCAGGATTCCGAAGTTGCGGGGCGAAAGTTCGGTCTCCCCCTCTTCGAAGTAGCGCTGCGAGGGAAGACGCAACTGCAACTCGGTCTGGGCCGTGGGATACTCCTCCAGGACGAGGTGTTGGAGCTGTTTCGCCCGCTTCCTGGGCCGCACGATTCCCGTTGCGGGCCCTTGCCCGGTCTCCGCCTCCTTCTTCTTCGCATCGGCGGATTCGGGACCGGTGAATTCCCCGAAGACGAAGTGCTTCCCGCTCTCATCCTCCGTGTAGTGCCCTTCGAGTACCGATTCCGCTCCGTTCTCCGCATCGGAGCCGGGTGTGCTTTCCGATGTGGGTTCCTGGCCGGATGCCACGTCTCCCGGATCGGAACACTTCTCCGGGGACGGCATCCGCAGAAAAGCCTTGTCGCCCTCGATTTCGATTCCGTTGAGCAGCAACTCCCCGATGTTGGCCTTTCTGCTGGGAATGAAGAGGTGCAGCGACTCCGAAGCGCGT
>CALUIG010000195.1 GCA_944320625.1 uncultured Alistipes sp. | reverse complement strand
TCGAAAACTCCTCCTGTGCGATGACCACCGTGGCTCGGTTGTCGTTGGGGTGGAACGAGAGGGCGGGCCACTCCCGGAGCCGGGCATCGAGGAAGAGGTGGACGTGGTTCGTCGGGTCGTTGATCAGCCCGAAGGGTGAGACCGATCCCGGCCTCAACCCCAACCAGCGCTCCATGCGCTGCTCCGAGGCGAACGACAATTTGCCCTGACGGAGCCGGTGCTCGAGGTCGTGAATGGCCATCGCCTGCTCGCAGTCGAAGCATATGAGGTAGTGGCGGTCACCCTTGTGGTTGCGGAAGAAGAGGTTCTTGCAGTGTTTCGAACCGTCGTCGTGCCAGTACTGGCGGGCGACCTCGATGGTTGGGGCCTCGGGATGTTCGTACCAGGTGTAGCGGATTGCGTGGGCATCGAGCCAGTCGAAGACCCGCTGACGGCGTTCGTCAGGTGTCAGCGGGGCGGTTGCGGTCGTCTCCATCGTCAGTCGTTTTTCCAGTTTTCGCGGATGTTGCGGGCGATGCACTCCACCAATACTTCGACCGCCTCGACGGGCGACCAGGCGTTGTGGGGTGAAAGCAGCAGCCGGTCGGGCTCGCGGATCGAGAGCAGGGGATTGCCCTCGTCGAGCGGTTCGTGGACGAAGACGTCGAGTGCGGCTCCGGCCAGCCGTCCGGCATCGAGTGCGGCGGCCAGTGCCGCCTCGTCGACGATCCCGCCGCGGGCTACGTTGACGAGCAGGGCCGAGGGTTTCATGAGCGACAATTCCCGGGCTCCGATCAACCCGCGAGTGCGGTCGGTCAGCGGACAGTGGATCGATACGATGTCGGCCCAGGTGAGCAGTTCGTCGAGCGGCAGGGCCGGGTAGGGTTCCTCGCGCACGACGCCCGAGGTGGAGGTGTAGGCCACCTGGCAGCCGAGGGCTTCGGCCACGCGGGCGACGTTGCGGCCGATGTTTCCGAGTCCGATGATTCCCCAGCGCGAGCCGTAGAGCTGACGGGTCGTGCGGCCGAAATGGAACTGGCGGTCGGCTCCGGCGTAATGAGCCTTCGTGTAGCGGTCGTAATAGACCACCTGGCGCAGCAGGGCGATGACGGCGCCGATGGTGGTTTCGGTCACGGCATGGGTCGAGTAGCCGACGGCATTCTTGACGGTGACGCCGCATTCGGCGGCGGCCGCAAGGTCGATGTGGTTCATGCCCGTTGCGGCGATGCAGATCAGCCGCAGGCGGGGCAGGGCACGCAACGTCGCGGCATCGAAGGGCACCTTGTTCGTAATGACGATGTCGGCCTCGCGGCAGCGTTCGAGGATCTCCGCGGGACGGGTTGTCTCGTAAGCGGTGTAGTTGCCCAGAGTGCGGATGGCCGTGAGGTCGGCGCCTCCGAGCGAGTATTCATCCAGAAAGACGATGTTCGGTTTCATGGGTATTTTCGGTTTTTTGTTGTTGACGGATCGGAAAAATAGGCGGGGATGTCAGTCGAGTTCGCCGATCAGGCCGCGGATGACCACCGAGGCGCAGGCGATGCCGAACGCCGCCGGGATGTAGGAGATGGTCCCGACGTTGGACTTCTTGTTCTGCTCCTCGCAGAGGATCATCGCCCCTTCGCGGATGGGCTCGGGCGAGAAGACGGCGTGGAAACCGTTGCGGATGCCGATTTTGTGGAGGCGTTTGCGGAGCATGTGGGCCAGCGGGCAGTGGTGGGTCTTTGCGATGTCGGCGATCTCGATCCGCGTGGGGTCCATCTTGGCCCCGGCGCCCATCGAGCTGACGAGCGGGTAGTGGCGTTCGAGTGCCGCGGCGATCAGGGCAAGTTTGGGTGAGAGGGTGTCGATGGCGTCGACCACGTAGTCGTAGCGGGCGGCATCGAGCAGTCGGTAGGTCTCCTCGTCACGGATGTAGCGGTTGACGACCCGCAGGTCGATTTCCGGGTTGATGTCACGCAGCCGGTCGGCCAGGATGTCGGCCTTCTGCCGTCCGACGGTCGAGTGCAGGGCGACGAGCTGTCGGTTGATGTTCGTCGTGTTCACGGTGTCGGCATCGGCGACGGTCATGGTCCCGACGCCCGCCCGGGCCACCATCTCGGCGGCATAGGCCCCCACGCCACCCAGTCCGACGACCAGGACGTGTGCCTGCCGCAAACGGGCGAGTTTCTCTTCGCCCAACAACAATTCCGTTCTCTCCAGCCAGTTATCCATTTTCTCTGCCGAATATGCGTTCGTAATTTTCGAGTGTGGCGCGCTGCAGCACCTCTACGGGTATCCCCAACTCTTCGGCCGCCCGGGCATAGATCTCCTCGATGGACACATCGGCATCGTCGGTTTCGAAGAAGAGCTGCCCGAGGGGCGTTTCGTGCAGGGCCCGGAGGGTTTTGGGCGATGCGAAGGTCCGTTCGCCGAACGAGAGGCAGTATCCGCGGGCGAGGGCCTGCCGCGCCTGTTCGGGGGAGCCGATGAATCCGTGGAAGATGACGGCCCGGGGCTCACAGGCGTTCAGTTCGCGCATCAGCGGTTCGAAGGCCCGTACGCAATGCAGCACGACGGGAAGCCTTTCGCGGCGGGCCAGTGCGAGTTGGGCGCGGAGTGCGGCGAGTTGGGTATCGCGGGGGACCGTACAGGCGAAGTCGAGTCCGGTTTCGCCGATGGCCTGGACTTCG
>CALUIG010000194.1 GCA_944320625.1 uncultured Alistipes sp. | reverse complement strand
AACTTCAAGGGGTTTCCGATCCAGTTCTGCGCTCCCGCCCGCCTAAGAGGCGGGGTTTGTGGGCGGAGGTAACTTCAAGGGGTTTCCAATCCGGTTCTGCGCTCCCTATGGTCGTATGCGGGTAAAGGCTTCGGAAACCTCGCAAAGCTTCAGCAGTCCCTAAACCCCGGCTGTTAGCCGGGCGCACTATGATTTTTGCGGAATAAGAATCTTCGGAACACCGAGCGCCCGGAACGGGAGGCTGAAAAGGCTTGATCTTTCTGCACCCGTTCAGCAAGGTGGACCGAAGATTCCCGCAAAAAGCATCTTGCGACTGGTTTTGGTGGTACCTTTTGCCATCAAAAGGTACCCTTTTAAGAAAAGGGTTTTGTGGGCTGCGGAACCTCACGAGGTTTCCGAATCCTTTACCCGCGTCGCCTGGTGTCCGCCGCACTCTCGATTTTCGCGGAAAAAAGAATCTTCGGAAAACCGAGCGCCCGGAACGGGAGGCTGTAAAGGCCTGATCTTACTGCGCCCGTTCAGCGAGGTGTTCCGAAGATTCCCGCGAAAAGCGACTTGCGGCTGGTTTTGGTGGTACCTTTTGTCATCAAAAGGTACCCTTTTAAGAAAAGGGTTTTGTGGGCTGCGGAACCCTTGAATGGTTCCCGGATCGTGAATCCGCGTCCAACGGTCGGGAGCGCAGAACTGATTCGGAAACCCTTCATTGACACCTCCGCCCCTGAAACGGGCTTCTTAAGCCCGCGCCCATAGAACCGGTTTCTTAAACCGGCGGTTTTTAACCGGGTTCAGTCGTTGAGTTTGGGATTGTGGAGATGGCGCTCCTTGTCGCGGGAGGTTTTCTTGGCGAAATTGGCTTCGACGGCAGCGGTGAGGTCGACGCCGGTCTGGTTGGCCAGACAGACCAACACCCACAGCACGTCGGCCATTTCATCGGCGAGGTTGGCCTTTTCGCCCGCCTTGAACGACTGGTCGCCGTAGGTGCGGGCCATGACGCGGGCCAACTCCCCCACCTCTTCCGTGAGACAGGCCATGTTCGTCAGTTCCGAGAAGTAACGCACGCCGTACTCCTTGATCCAGGCGTCTACCCTATCCTGCAATTCCTTGATTTCCATGACGAAGTGCTTTTTTGCTTGTTATTTGTGCCCCGGCCTCCATTTTCAATGAACCTGGATGAGGTTCAGCCCGTCACGCAGGGGCACGATGACATTCTCCACGCGGGGATCCTTGACGACCATGCGGTTGAACTCCAGCAACGCCTGCGTGTGGCGGTCACCGTGAGTTACGGGCTGCACGACCTTCCCGGACCAGAGAATATTGTCGGCGATGAGGACCGAACCACTGTGTACCAACGGTTTCGTACCGTTGTCACCCATCAGCATGCGGTAATAGTCGGGATATTCGCGCTTGTCGCCGTCGATGAAGACCAGGTCGTAGATCTCGCCGAGCCGGGGGGCGATGTCGAGGGCCGAACCGATGTGAAACCGGATCTTGCGTCCGTGTGGCGAACGGTCGAACCACGATTGGGTGAACTCTTCCAATTCGTCGTCAACCTCGATGGTGTCCAACCGGGCCTCGTCGTCGAGCCCTGCGGCCATCGAGAGGGCCGAATAGCCCGTAAAGGTTCCTATTTCCAACACCCGCCGGGGTCGGATCATCCGGACGAGCATTTCGAGCATCCGTCCCTGAATGTGTCCCGACAACATGCGGGGCGCCACGGCGCGGAGATTGGTTTCGCGGTCCAGTTGGTGCAGCAACTCCTCTTCGGGGGCCGAATGTTCGTGTACGTATCGTTCGAGTGCGTCCATACGATCGGTCTATTTGTAAATGAGGCGCGACATGCCCGAAAAGACCTCTTCGGCGACTTCGGTCAACTGCGAGGCGGTCAGTTCGCGGACCTTGGCGTAAACCTGCTCCATGGTGTCGATTTCGTCGTGGGTCAGCAGACTCTTCCCGGCACTGAGCATGTAGCTTTCGTTGCTTTCGCTCGAAATGGCCAGCTGGGCGATGAACTGCTTTTTGGCCATCGAGAGCTGGCGGCTTGAGAGGGGCTGGGTGCGCAACTTGTGCAACTGCTCCTCGATGAGTTCGATGCACTGCGCGGCGTTGCCGTGCTCGGAGCTGAAGTAGATCGCCACGATCCCCGTATCGCCATAGGGGGTGTACGACGCCTCGATGTTGTACGAGAGTCCGTTCCGCTCGCGCACGACCATGTTGAGCAGCGAATTGGCCGACGGGCCTCCGAGGATGTTGACCACCAGGGCCAGGGGCAACCTGCGCTCCTCGGCGATCCCGTAGGCCCGGCTGCCGATGATGCAGTGGGTCTGGTGGGTGTGCTTCACGACACTCTTCTCGAACGCCGCGCAGGGCCCCGGCACTACCCTTTCGCTGCCGCACACGGTGGCGGTCTGTTCGCCGAAGTAACGCGTTGCGACGGCCTCGGCCACCCGGGGCGAGAAGTTGCCGATCGAGGAGAAGACCATGCGGTCGGTGGTGTGCATGCGCCGGGTGAAGGCGCGGATCGCCTCGCCGTCGTAACGGGCGAGTGCCGCCTTGCGGCCGAGGATGTTGTGGCCTAACTGCGATCCTTCGAACAGCAGGTCCTCGAAGGTGTCGTAGATCAGGTCGGCGGGCGAATCCTTGTAGGTGTTGATCTCGTCGACGAT
>CALUIG010000193.1 GCA_944320625.1 uncultured Alistipes sp. | reverse complement strand
GGACCTGTTCGGCGTTTCGGAGACCTCGGCTGCGGCACGCGATGCCGGGGGCGTTCTGATCAACGGCCGTGAGATGGCCGATCCGCAGCGCTGGTACGCCGCAATCGCCTCGCAGTCGGGGCTGCCGCACTACTACACCTATTCGGCGACGAATTTCCGTTTGCAGGAACTCTCGGTGGGCTATACGCTACCGCGGCGGTGGTTCCGCGATGTCTGCTCGATCGACGTCTCGTTCGTGGGCCGCAACCTCTGGATGATTTATTGTAAGGCGCCGTTCGATCCCGAGGCGATCGCCTCGACGGGCAACAACTACCAGGGTATCGACTACTTCATGGTGCCGTCGCTGCGCAGCCTGGGCTTCAGCCTTCGTGTCACCTTCTAAAACCGAAAACGTATGAAACGAATTCAATATATTATCAATGCGCTTTTCGGAGCTTTGCTGTTGCTGTCGTGGGGCTGCACGGGGGATTTCGACGAGATCAACCGCAATCCGAGCGAGGCGACGGACGAAGAGCTCCAGCGCGAGAACTACAAGATCGGTACCAACATCCGGGGGCTTCAGAATCTGGTCATTCCGGTTCAGGAACACCGCTACCAGTTCAACGAGTCGCTCACGGGCAACGCCTTTGCGGGTTACATGGGCGAGACGCCCGACGGCTGGAAGGAGAAATTTTCGACCTTCAACCCCTCGGCCGACTGGTTGAAATGGCCCTTTGTGATCGTCATGCAGGAGGCCTATCCCTATTTCCGGGGTGTGATCAACAACACGGACGACGAGGTGGCCATTGCCCTGGCGAAGCTGTTCCGCGTGGCGATTATGCACCGCATGACCGACACCTACGGTCCGATTCCCTACTCGAAGGTCATCGAGGACTCGGCCGAGTCGCTGACGGTGGCCTACGACACGCAGGAGGAGGTCTACATGAAGATGTTCGAGGAGCTGGACGAGGTGCTGGCGGTGCTTCACGCCAACGAACAGCTCTCGGCCGACGCCTTCCGCAAGTTCGATTATGTCTACTACGGCGACATCCTGAAATGGATCAAGTATGCGAATTCGCTGAAACTGCGCATGGCGATGCGGTTGTCGTATGTGAAGCCGGACGTTTCGCAGGCGAAGGGCGCCGAGGCGATTGCCGACGGGGTGATCACGGCGAATGCCGACAATGCGATGATGCACGCTCCGGAGAACCGCACGGCGCTGATCTACAACGACTGGGGCGATCACCGCGTGGCGGCCGACATCATCAGCTATATGAACGGCTACAACGACCCGCGGCGCGCCGTGATGTTTACGCAGGGCTACTGGAACAAGAAGAACGACTACTACGGCATCCGCGTGGGTATCGACCCGCGGGACAAGTCGACGATGGTCGAAGCCTTCTCGAACCAGCTCGTGAGCAGCTCTTCGCCCTACCTGTGGTTCAACGCCGCGGAGGCGACGTTTCTGCGCGCGGAGTGGGAACTGCGTTGGGGCAGCCTGGATGCCGCAAAGGAGCTCTACGAGGAGGCCATAGCGCTGTCGTTCGAGGAGCGGGGCGCTTCGGGCGCCGAGAGTTATGTGGCGAGCACGGCGAAGCCCGCGAAATACATCGACCCGATGTCGGAATACTCGGCGGACGCTCCGGCGAGCGACATTTCGATCGCCTGGGAGGCGGGCGACACGGAGGAGGTCCGCGAGCGGAACCTCGAACGGATCATCACGCAGAAGTGGATTGCGATCTTCCCGCTGGGGATCGAGGCGTGGTCGGAGTACCGGCGCACGGGCTACCCGCGGCTGCTGCCGGTTGTTGAGAACAAGTCGGGCGGCACGGTGGATTCCAGATACGGTCTGCGCCGCATACCGTACCCCGTGGAGGAGTACACGGAGAACCCCGTACACCTGCAGGCAGCGATCGAGATGCTGGGCGGCCGCGACAACGGCGGCGTGCGGGTCTGGTGGGATGTCAAACCTTTACAATAACGGAATTATGAAAAAAATCGGAATATATCTCTTTTTTGCGGTGCTGTCGCTCTCTGTCGGATGCAGCGACTGGACGCAGATGGAGCCCGTCGACCAGCAGCCCGTGCGGCCTTCGGAGCAGAATCCCGAACTCTGGGCGCAATATACGGCGGCGCTGCGGGCCTATAAGGCGGGCGACCACACGCTCGTGGTGGCGAGCTTCGAGAACGGATCGACTGCCCCCACGAGCGAGAAGGATTGTTTGCGCAGCCTTCCGGATTCGCTGGATGCCGTTTCGCTGACCAATGCCGACCACTTTTCGGCCTACGACGCCGAGGACCTTGCGGTGCTGAAGGAGAAGGGCACGCGGGTGCTCTACTTCGTGGACTACGCGACGCGGAGTGCCGAATGGAAGGATCTTGCGGCGCTGGCCGACTACCTCGACGGGGTGGTGGCCCGTGTACAGGAGTTGAACCTCGACGGCTTCTCGTTCTCGGGGCTTCCCTCCTACGGCGACGAGGCTTCGCAAGCGGCCCAACAAGCCGTTGCGGCGCTCTTTATGGAAAAGTTCGGGGCGGTGGCCGGTCCGGAAAAACCGCTGACGCTCTTTTTCGAGGGCGACCCGCAGTTCCTGACGGCCGACCAGCGGGCGAAGGTCGACTATATCGTGCTGGACACCCGGACGACGGACAACGCCAGCGACCTGAAACTGCAGGTCCTGCGGGCCCTGGAGATGGAGAACGTCGCGGCGGACCGAC
>CALUIG010000192.1 GCA_944320625.1 uncultured Alistipes sp. | reverse complement strand
GCGACCCAGAACCCCCTGGAGCAGGAGGGAACCTATCCGCTTCCCGAGGCCCAGGTCGACCGTTTCATGCTCAAGGCACGGATCTCCTACCCCAAGAAGCAGGAGGAGCGTGACATCGTGCGCATGAACCTCTCGGGTGCCGGTCTGCCCCAGGTCAACAAGGTCATCACCCCCGAGGACATTGTCAAGGCCCGCAAGGTGGTCGAGGATGTCTACATGGACGAGAAGATCGAGAAGTATATCGTCGACATCATCTTCGCCACGCGTGAACCGGCCGAATACAACCTGCAGAAGTTGCAGAACCTGATTGCCTACGGCGGTTCACCGCGTGCGTCGATCTCGCTGGCGAAGGCCGCCCGCGCCTACGCCTTCATCCGGCGTCGCGGATACGTGATCCCCGAGGACGTGCGTGCCGTCTGCCACGACGTGCTGCGCCACCGCATCGGTCTGACCTACGAGGCCGAAGCCGAGAACATCACCACCGAGGAGATCATCACCGACATTCTGAACAACGTAATCGTACCCTGACGATGCAGGAGAGCGAAAACGATATTCTCAAGCGCGTCCGCAAGATCGAGATCAAGACCCGGGGTCTTTCGAACGAGATCTTCGCCGGGAAGTACCATACGGCTTTCCGGGGTCGGGGCATGTCGTTTTCCGAGGTCCGCGAGTACCGGGCGGGGGACGACGTGCGCGACATCGACTGGAACGTCACGGCCCGGTCGCGCAAGCCCCACATCAAGGTCTACGAGGAGGAGCGGGAGCTGACGATGATGCTGCTCGTGGATGTCTCGGCCTCACGGATGTTCGGCACCACCGACCGTCTGAAGAAGAACATCATCACCGAAATCGCCGCCGTGCTGGCCTTCTCCGCCGCACAGAACAACGACAAGGTGGGTTGTATCTTCTTTTCGGACCGTGTCGAGAAGTTCATCCCCCCGAAGAAGGGCCGCAGCCACATTCTGATGATCATCCGCGAGCTGATCGGCTTCCGTCCCGCATCCACGGGGACGAAACTCTCCGAACCGGTCCGCTTCCTGACAAACGTCAACAAGAAGCACTGCACGACGTTCATCCTCTCGGACTTTATGGATTCGTCGGGGGACCGTACGGCGCTGGACGATGCGCTGAAGATTGCCGGGAGCAAGCACGATCTGGTCGGCATCCGGGTCTACGACCCCCGCGAGACGGAACTTCCCGACGTGGGGATCGTCGAGTTGCGGGATGCCGAGAGCGGGCGCAAGGTGTGGGTCGACACCTCGTCGCGTGCCGTGCGCGACCACTATGCGGCATCGTGGCGCGAATTGAGCGACGAGATCGATGCCACGCTCAAACACAACCGCATCGATACGGCGACGATCTCCACCGACGGGGACTACGTGGCCGAACTGATGAAACTCTTCAAACAGCGATGAAACGACTCTTTGCAACAGCCCTGCCGGGGGGTCTGATCCTCGCGGTCGTTACGCTCCTTGCGGCCCGGGCGCAGGATATTCCCGAGGTGACGGCCCGTCTCGAACCGGACAGCATATTCATCGGGGACCGCTTCGACTATGTGATCGACGTGGAGAAGGATCTCGTGCAGGTGGTGGAATTCCCTGTTTTCGAGCCCCGCGACGGCAAGATCGAACTCGTGGAGAGCTGCCCCGTGGATACGCTCGAACGCGACGGGCGGCGGCTCAAACTCCGCAAGCGCTACCGGTTGGCGGCCTTTGACGAGGGACGCTACAACCTCGGGGTGGCACGGGTGCTCTACGCCGACAAGAACATCGTCGATACGCTCGGCAGCCGCGATTCGCTCTACCTGGAGGTGGCGACCTTCCAGATCGACTCCACCTCGCAGTCGATCTACGACCTCAAGGCGCAGAAGAACCTGCCGTTCCGGCTCCGTGAGATCCGGGCCTACATCATTTGGGGGATTGTCCTGCTGCTGTTGCTTGCGGCGGCGGCCTACGCCCTGCACCGCTGGCTGGCCAAACGCGGCAAGGGATTCGGGGATCTCTTCAAGCCCGCACCGCCCCTGCCGCCGCATGTCGCCGCCATCCAGGCCCTTGAGACGCTTCACAACCAGAAACTCTGGCAGAACAACCGACACAAGCAATACTATTCGGGTCTGACCGACATCCTGCGGACCTACATCGCCGCCCGTTGGGGAATCGGGGCCATGGAGATGACCTCGGACGAGATCATTGAGGCGATGCGCACCGAGGAGCTTCCGGACAAGGCCCGCATGGATCTTACGTCGATCCTGCGTGACGCCGATCTGGTGAAGTTTGCCAAGGCGACTCCCGATGCGGAACAGAACGAGTCGGACTATCTGAAAGCCTACTACTTCGTCGAGGAGACCAAACTCGTCGAGGAGCAGAACACGCCTTCGGAACCCGATCCGATGGAGAATTAAACGCGACAATCATGTACAGGATACTTTCTATCATGCTGCTGTTTCTGTTTGCGGCTGCCGGGGTTCAGGCCCAGGGGATGCCGGAGCGGTCGCTCGTTCGCAAGGGAAACCGGCAGTACCACAAGGGGGAGTACGACGCCGCAATCGGCCGGTATGAGGAGGCGTTGAAGGCTGCGCCGGGGCAGTTTGAGGCGACCTACAACCTCGGGAATGCCCTCTACAAGGCCGAACGCTTCGACCGGGCCGAGCAGACCATGATGCAGGCTGCGGCCGATTCGCTGCGTTCCGAAGCCGAGCGGGCCGA
>CALUIG010000191.1 GCA_944320625.1 uncultured Alistipes sp. | reverse complement strand
TCCGGGAGATTCGGGATTTTAAAATCGTCCGAATCGTCGCCCCCGCAGGCTGCAAATCCAACGGCAAGGCTCAACAGCAACCATCCGATCATCTTTTTCATTGTTCTCTCCATGATTTATTCTTTGTTTTTGGAATCGATCCAGATCGTCACCGGACCGTCATTGATCAAGGCCACCTGCATGTCGGCACCGAATTCACCCGTCGCCACGGGGTGTCCCGTCAGTTCCCCGACCCGCGCCGCAAAACGTTCGTACAACGGACGCGAAACCGCCTCCGGGGCCGCATGGATATAGCTCGGACGATTGCCCTTACGCGTCGAGGCCATCAGCGTGAACTGACTCACGACCAGCACCTCACCCCCGGTCTGCATCACGTCGAGGTTCATGACGCCGTTTTCGTCGTCGAAGATCCGCAGCCGCACGAGTTTCCCGGCCAGGTATTCCAGGTCCTCCTCGCCATCCTCATGCCCCACGCCAACCAGCACCAGCAGGCCCGCACCGATCCGCGAACGGAGCCTGCCGCCGATCGTCACCGAAGCCTCCTTCACCCGTTGTACCAACAGTCGCATAGGTGTTCCGATTTTTCAAATTACAGGTTTTCGAAAGCCGCCCAAAGGTTGTCGCCCGCCGGGACCGGCGCCGTCACCGAAACCGGCTCGTGGCGAACCGGATGGTCGAACTCCACCCGCCGCGAGTGGAGCGAAATCCCGCCCCCGGGCAGCGAACGACGCGCCCCGTACTTCAGGTCCCCGCGGATCGGGCAGCCGATCTTCGAGAGTTGCGCCCGGATCTGGTGGTGGCGGCCCGTCAGCAGTTCCACCTCCACGAGCGTATAGTTCTTACCCCGCCCGCGCGTCTCATAGCGCAGCCGACCCTCCTTGGCATCCCCCTTCGGGGCGTCACAGGCCCGCGAACGGTTCGTGCGCCCGTCCCGCAGGATATAGTGGCGCAGTTCGCCCTGCTCGGGATCGGGAGTCGCCTCGGTCAGCGCCCAGTAAATCTTATGGATCCGGCCCTCGCGCAGCATCTCGTTCAACCGCGCGAGCGCCTTCGAGGTCTTGGCGAAAATCACCGCTCCGCTTACCGGTCGGTCGATGCGGTGCACCACACCGAGGAAAACCTCCCCGGGTTTGGCGTCCCGCACCTTGATGAAGGACTTGATCTGGTCCTCCAGGGCACTCTCGCCCGAAGGATCCGGCTGCACGAGATCCCCGCCGTGTTTGTTCACGATGAGCAGGTGGTTGTCTTCGTAGAGAATATCGTCCGGGCTGAACATCGGGATGTGTTTACAGAATAAAGGTGAAGGGCAGGAGTTTCGTCGCCGTGTCGACGACCGATGCCGTACCGCCCCCGCTCATGATGACCCGGATCGGGCTACCCTGGCGGCGCTCCACGTCGACCAGCACCTGACGGCACTGTCCGCAGGGGTAGCATTCGCGTTCCGAAGGGTTGGAAGCGATGGCCAGCGACTCGATCGGATCATCGGCATAATTGGCCTCGGCATAGAAGAGCAGCGTCCGTTCGGCACAGAGACCGGCCGGGTAGACTTCACTCTCGAAATTGCTGCCGTGGAGAATCCGGCCGCTGCGCAGCCGCGCCGCAGCCCCCACACGGAACCGCGAATAGGGTGCATGGGATTTCATCGTGGCCTGTTCGGCCTCGGCAACCAGGTTGCGGTCCGCTTCGGGAAGTTCCGACAGCGCCGCATAGTGTTCGTAATCGAAACGGAACTGCTTTTCCATAACTCCTCCTTTTTCACGCCCCCGTTTCCTTACAGGGGCGAATTACAAAGATAAAAAATGTTTCCGTTTTTTGCAACAGCTCCTTTGTGCAGGGGTCCCAAACCCCGAAAACCGAAAGCAAAAGCACGGAGCCGCCAACCGGAACCGCAGGCCCGGGAGGAGGCGCAACAAATCCCGCCCTTCACAAAAATCCCGGATCGAAACGTACCGCAGCACGCCCGATCCGGGATTTCCCTGTTTCCAAAAACTGTTGTCTCAAAGGCCGTCGGTCCGGCACCGACCCGCTATTCCAGGACGAATTTCGCCTGCACGCTGTACTCCAGGCGGATGGTCTTGAACTCCAGCGGCTCCTCCTCGGCCACCGTTTCGGCAGCCCCGTAGGACTTCGCACTACGCATCAGCACCGCATTGTCATACATCACCGGCATGACATTGCTGTTCGAATCGTAGATGTAGAAGCACTTGCCCACCGTCTGACCGATCGCTTCGGCCAGGGTCGCGGCATTCGCCCGCGCGTTACGGATCGCCTCGATGCGCACCTCCTCCTTGAATTCGTCGAGTTTCGAGTGCGAGACCTTCAGGATCGAGACATCCGAGATCCCCAGGTTGTCGAGCGCCTGCCACGCCCGGGCCACTTCGGCCGACGTTCCCAGCTGCAACTGATATTTGGCCGTCGCCACCGAGGTGTTCTTCTTGAAGAACTCGCTCGACAGGTTCGCCACCTTGAGCTGTTTTTCCACATCGACACCCAGTTCCTTCAGCGCCGCAATCATGTCGCGCTGCTGGCTCTCTACCGAAATCTTCCCCTTCGAGTCGCGCTCGTTGATGATGATCTGCAGGTAGAACTCGTCGGGCGTAATCTCCTTCTCGGCACGTCCGTTGACCTGCACGTAACTCGGGAATGCCTCCCCGATCTGTGCTGCAGCCGGAAGCGCTGCCAGCGCCACCACGGCCATCAAAATCAGTCGTTTCATGGTGTTCCTAATTTTCAGTGAACAAAACCTCCGTTTGAGAAACGGTTCCGGTATGTAAACGGGGA
>CALUIG010000190.1 GCA_944320625.1 uncultured Alistipes sp. | reverse complement strand
TCTATTTCGCGCGGGCTTTCCAGACAGCCAGCGTACAGCAAACCGAAAGAATCGCTGCCCCGATCCAGAACCACGTAACCACGGAGAAGTCATACGCCGCCGCATCGGCCGCTCCCCCGCTCTTGCCGTGCTGGATCAGGATGCCGCTCAACAGGTCCTGCACCGCGGCACCTACGTAACTGGCAATGCCCACGACACCCAATGCCGCTCCCGAAGCCTTCTTCGAGGCGATGTCCACGGCCATCAGTCCGCCCAGGAAGCAGATCAACGCCCCGATGGCCAGTCCGAAGATCACCATGCTCGCAGCATCGAGCCAGAAACAGTCGCGCGGCCCGAGCAGGAAGAGACACAGCCCGAGAATGTTCATCAACCCGAAGATCAGCGCCGGAAGGTTGCGCCGTCCGCCGAAGAAGCGGTCCGACACCCACCCCGAAGCGATGGTCCCGACAATGCCGCAGACCGAACTGATCGAAATGACTGAACTGGCCTCAAGGTTCGTATAGCCCTTGTCGGCTTCAAGGAAAAAGATACCCCAGCTGTTCACCGCGTAGCGCGAGATATACATGAAGGCACTGGCCAGCGCCAGCATCCAGATTGCCGGGTTGCGCAGCACCTCCTTCTGGTATTCGCCGACCGATTTGTCGTCGGCCGCTGCGGCCGCTTCCCTGGGCTGGTCGCCCTTGTAGACTGCCACGGGCGGCAGGCCGTTGCTCTGGGGCGTGTCGCGCATGAAGAGCACCACGACGAGGAATCCCAGCAGGCCCAGCACCGCCGCGCCGCGGAATCCCCATTGCCAGCCCAGTGAGGCGACGATCACGGCCGTCACGATGAACGTAATCGCCTCGCCGATGTTGTGGCTCGACGACCACAGTCCATAGAAAGTACCGCGTTCCTTGTCTCCGAACCAGCGCGAAAGTGCCACGACGCACGGTGCGGCGCCCATCGACTGCGCCCAGCCGTTCACGGCCCACAGAACAACGAATACGGCGAACGAAGTCGTGAAACCCAACACAAGGTTGATCAGTGCCGTGACGAGCAGTCCGGCCGCCAGGAAACGGCGGATGTTGCTGCGGTCGGCCAGGAAGCCGTTCGTCAGTTTGCCGACGGCGTAGGTGATGAAGAGGCCCGAACCTATGATACCCAGTTCCGCTTCGGAGAGCACCCCGGCATCGACGATCGGTTTCTTGATGACATTCAGGCTCAGGCGGCAGACGTAGTAGAGTCCGTACCCGAGTGTGGCGGAGAGGAACACCGACCAACGCAACCGCCCATAGCGTCTGCGGATGGCTTCGGGGTCGGTCAGCGGTTCCGAAGCCGGCGAGGTGGCGAAAAATTGCAACAGATTCATAGCCACACCGGAATTATTCGTGCAAACCGCGCTGGCGGAGGTAATTCAGCAGATGTTCGGCGCGGTCGGTCTGGAGGATCCGCGCTCCGAGCGTGTCGACAAGGTAGCCGAATGCCGCATCGGGATCTTCAAGCGAGAGGTCGTCGTCGTGGCCGCCGCACAAGGTGTCCCACAGCGTATTGTACCAGATCAGCGCCTCTCCGCGCAGCTCGTCGCGCATCCGCAGCGGCATCCGCGTATCCTCGGCCCGGGCATAAAGCAACTCGTAGGCCGCGGGTTTCAACTCCGAAATATATCCCTGCATCAGTTCCGCGACGTTCTCGCTGTCGAGGTTCACCACCGGCATGTAGATCACCTCGTCGAGGTATTTTCCATACAGGGCAAGCACCTCCTCGGCCGGTTTCGATCCCTTCATGACGATCTGGCGCGTTGTTCCGGTCCGTTCGAGAACCGGCACCACCAGATCGAAGTAGCGGTCAGCCTTGTCGAGGTTCACCAGCACATGCCCCTTGGCCGCCAGCAGCGCCTCTTCAAGGGTCGGAACGGCGTGTTTGGTGCGGATCCCGCAGCCGTTCTTGAGTTTCAGCGTGCGGATCGAATCCAGCGTCCAGTCGGCGACACGCCCCTTGCCCGTAGTCGTGCGGTTCAGTGTAGCATCGTGCATGACAATCAGCACGCTGTCTCGGGTCAGTTGAAGGTCCAGTTCCACCACGTCGACCCCGACGGCAATCGAGTGTTCGATGGCCGCCACGGAGTTTTCCGGAGCATAGCGCCAATCGCCGCGGTGCGCCACGACAAAAACAGCCGTAGTATCCCCCGCAAGGAGACGTTCCCGGAGCCACTCGGCCCGGTTTTCCGGAGTTGCCGACTCTTTGGCGCCTCCGGAGCAGCCCGCTGCCACAACCAGGGTCAGCAGCAGGCATATCATGCGTTTCATGGTCTATTCGAGTTTGTTGTTTTTCCAAATCAGCCGCTCTCCCCAGAAGGGCATGAGGCTGTGTTCGCAATCGAGTTTCGAGGCGCGGGAGAGGCCCTGTTCGAGGGTCCAGCGCGACGTCGAAGGATCGGCATGCGAAAGTTCCAGAATATGCGACAACAGGGCGTATCGCGGTGTAAAGAGTTTGCCGATGACGTTGTTCTCGGTCAGTTCGTTGGGTGCATAACGCAGCATGTAAACGTCGACGGGCTGTGTTACGTCAAACTGGTCGGCCGTGAAGTTCGAATCCCCGGAGTGCAGCAGCACGAAATGGCCGGTATCGGCACCGCAGTCGATCTGGAAAACCGTCACGGGAACATTCGTCGAACCGTTGTTGTGGTCCGTAATGAAGGTATGGAGCACGAAGCTGCCGATCGTATAGTCGGCGGACGTCGTCGAGGTGTATTCGTATCCCGGTTTTTCGAGGTAGTTCGTCACAACGGGTTTTCCGGCATCGAGCATCGCATCGATCAGCCCCTGCCACTTGTGGTCCTG
>CALUIG010000189.1 GCA_944320625.1 uncultured Alistipes sp. | reverse complement strand
CTCGAATGCCGCGTCGAAAGCCCTGCGGATCAACTCCGGATCGCGGATCACCTCACGCAATGCTTCCAGTCGGCGGGCATTTTCCGACTCCGGAATCCAGAGTTTCAGGTATCCGCCTTCGGCATATTTGTTCCGAAGGTGTTCGAGGCAGCGTTTGAAGTGCCCTTCGCGGTCGAGTTCCGGGTAGTGGGCCAGTCCGTACTGTACCGTGCGGCGGATGATTGTCGCCGGATCGATCAAACGGTCGGCTTCGGCCACGATCCGTCCGTAGATGGACCGCGGTGCGTTTTTCGATGAGGCGCGGTGATCCTCGACGGCTTCGCGCATCGTGTGGATCTGCTCCTCCGAGAACCAGCGTCGCAAGTTGCGGTCTTCGGAGAGAATCCGTCCGGCATCGAGGTGGTGGTTTTCGCGTCCGTTGACCAGTCCCGTGTCGTGGTAGGCGGCAATCGTATAGACCATTTCGGCGTCGACGTCGTATGCGTCGGCGAGTTCGAGGCTGCGGCGGATCACCGTGCGGACATGTTCCAGATTGTGCGCCCGGTCGAAGTGTTCGTAACGCGGGATGATCTCCCGCTCGACGTATGTTTCGAGTTCCTGGTTCATGGATGGCAAATTGAAGTGATTGGCCGGTTCATCCGGCATAAAAAATCCTCCGGAAACTCCGGAGGATTTTTCGTGCGGGTATTTCTGAATTTTCGGTCCGCTCGTTTCGGTCCGCTCGTTTCGGTCCGCTCGTTTCGGCCCCCGCCCGCTTCGACCCCGTTCGGTTCCGGACCCTATTTGGCGTAGGCGACGGCACGGGTTTCGCGGATGACGGTGATCTTTACCTGTCCGGGGTAGGTCATCTCGTCCTGGATCTTCTTGGCTATGTCGTGCGAGAGCCCCTCCGATTCCTGGTCCGAGAGTTTGTCGGCCCCGACGATCACGCGCAACTCACGTCCGGCCTGGATGGCATAGGTCTTCACGACGCCGGGGTATGACAATGCGATGTCCTCCATCTCCTTGAGTCGTTTGATGTAGCTCTCGACCACCTCGCGGCGTGCTCCCGGGCGTGCCCCGGAGATGGCATCGCAGACCTGGATGATCGGTGCGATGAGCGACGACATCTCCACTTCGTCGTGGTGGGCACCGATTGCATTGCAGACTTCGGGTTTCTCCTTGTACTTTTTGGCGAGTTTCATGCCGATGATAGCGTGCGGGAGTTCGGGTTCGTCGTCGGGCACCTTGCCGATGTCGTGCAGCAGTCCTGCGCGTCGTGCAATCTTGGGATTGAGCCCGAGTTCCGCAGCCATGATTCCTGCGAGGTTTGCGGTTTCGCGGGCGTGCTGGAGCAGGTTCTGTCCGTAGGACGAGCGGTATTTCATCTTTCCGATGAGCCGGATCATTTCGGGATGGAGCCCGTGGATTCCGAGGTCGATGGCCGTCCGTTTTCCGACCTCTACGATCTCCTCTTCGATCTGTTTCTGGACCTTTGCCACGACCTCCTCGATGCGGGCCGGGTGGATTCGACCGTCGGTTACGAGCTGATGCAGGGCGAGCCGTGCGATCTCACGGCGTACGGGATCGAATCCCGAGAGGATGATGGCTTCGGGCGTGTCGTCTACGATGATTTCGATTCCGGTTGCCGCCTCAAGGGCCCGGATGTTGCGGCCTTCGCGTCCGATGATGCGACCCTTGACCTCGTCGCTCTCGATGTTGAAAACCGTCACGGCATTCTCGATGGCCGTTTCGGTTGCAACCCGCTGGATCGAGGCGACGATGATCCGTTTGGCCTCTTTCGAGGCGGTCATCTTTGCCTCTTCGATGGTTTCGTTGATGTAGGCTGCGGCTTCGGTTTTGGCCTCGGCCTTCATGTTTTCCATGAGGATGTTCTTGGCCTCTTCGGTGCTCATGCCGGAGATCTGTTCGAGCCGGACGTTCTGTTCGCGTCGGATCTGGTCGATCTCTTCCTTTTTGTGTTCGAGGAGCTGCATCTGGTTCTGCATCTGCTCCTTGAGTCGGTCGTTTTCGCGGATTTTCGCCTCGAGGTCCCTCTCCTTGTTCTGGAGGTTCTGTTCGATCTGCTTGGCGCGTTGTTCACTCTGGCTGAGCTTCTGGTTCCGTTCGTTGACTTGGCGGTCGTATTCGCTCTTGAGTTGTATGAACTTCTCCTTGGCCTGAAGGATTCTCTCCTTCTTGATCATCTCGGCTTCAGCTTCGGCCTCCTTGAGCGCGATTTCGCGGCGTTTGCGGATCGAGTTCTTTACGATCAGGTTCGTAACGACGGCGTAAATCGCAACGGCCACCACCGCAGAGATGCAGACAATCAGAATGGTATCCATTGTTTTTACGTGTTTTTAGTTATAAATAGGTGTTTTAATGTTGATCAAAAAAAAACCGCATAGGCTTCCTTATTCTTGTTTGACGAATCTGCGAGATAAGTCATGTGTGGGGGCTCCGACAATCGCAATCTTCCAACGGTGCGCCGTAACGCACTCCCCATTGCGGGTAGTAAGGCCTGATTTTGAAGCGTCTGGAGTAGCCCCAATTTAAAAAGTGTTCAGTTTCGCAAAGCTTTAAGGAATCTATGCGGGTAGATTCTGGTATTTTAAAGAACGTTATCAGCCGTTTCCGGGTTTCGGGACGCGTTCCCGCGGGGACTGTTATTATCGGTTTTTTCAGGCTTCCGGATTTCCCGGCATCGGGACTTTTCGGGCCTCCGGGTTCCAAACCGGTTTTCTGATTCTCGTCGTTTCTCGCTATTCCGTCCATCCCACACGGTCCATCCCACACGGTCCATCCCACATTGCCATCCTTCACAGTCCTCCTCACTCGGTCCATCCTACACTGCCATCCTTCACTTGCCT
>CALUIG010000188.1 GCA_944320625.1 uncultured Alistipes sp. | reverse complement strand
CTGCGCGAGAAACTGGGCGACGACAAGGTCGTACTCGGACTTTCGGGCGGTGTCGATTCGTCGGTGGCTGCGGTGCTGCTGCATCGGGCCATCGGCCGGAACCTCTACTGCATCTTCGTGGACTCGGGCCTGCTGCGCAAGAACGAGTTCGAGGAGGTGCTGGCCTCCTACGAGAACATGGGTCTGAACGTCAAGGGTGTGAAGGCCGGAGCGAAGTTCCTGGGCGACCTGGCGGGAGTCTCGGACCCCGAGAAGAAGCGCAAGATCATCGGCCGCGACTTCGTGGAGGTTTTCAACGAGGAGGCGATGCAGATCAAGGACGTGCGCTGGCTGGCGCAGGGGACGATCTATCCCGACGTCATTGAGTCGTGCTCGGTGAACGGACCCTCGGCGACGATCAAGTCGCACCACAACGTCGGCGGACTGCCCGAGAAGATGAATCTGCGGATCGTCGAGCCGCTGCGTCTGTTGTTCAAGGACGAAGTGCGGCGTGTGGGGCGTTCGCTGGGCATCTCGGAGCATTTGATCGGACGCCATCCCTTCCCGGGTCCGGGCCTTGCGATCCGCATCCTGGGCGACATCACGCCCGAGAAGGTCGAAATCCTCCAGAACGTTGACAAGATCTATATCGATTCGCTGCGTGCCACAGGCCTGTACGATCAGGTCTGGCAGGCGGGAGCGATCCTGCTCCCGGTGCAGAGCGTCGGGGTGATGGGCGACGAACGGACCTACGAGCGGTGCGTTGCGCTGCGTGCGGTGACCTCGACGGACGGCATGACGGCCGACTGGGTGCACCTTCCCTACGAATTCCTGGCCAACGTGTCGAACGACATCATCAACAAGGTCAAGGGGGTGAACCGCGTCGTGTACGACATCTCGTCGAAACCGCCCGCCACAATCGAGTGGGAGTAGGGTGCGGGACTCCATCCGTTATGGGCAGCGGACCGGTATTCGCCGGTCCGCCGCTTTTTTTGAGCGGAGAAAATGCGTATCTTTGTCCCGATAAACTTCCTGATCCGAACGATGACGGACTTTGCAGCCATAGATTTCGAGACGGCCAACGGCCAGCGGTCGAGCGTCTGCTCGGTGGGGGTCGTGGTGGTGCGTGACGGGGAGGTGCGCGATACGTTTTACAGTCTGATTCGCCCGCGCCCGAACTATTACAGCCGCTTCACGACGGCGATCCACGGCCTGACCTACGAGGATACGGCCTCGGCCCCGGATTTCGCCGAGGTATGGGCGGAGGTGGCACCCCGCATCGAGGGACTTCCGCTCGTGGCGCACAACTCACCTTTTGATGAAGGGTGCCTGCGGGCGGCCTTTGCCCTCTACGGCATGCCCTATCCCGGTTATACGTTCTACTGCACGTACCGGGCAGCCCGGCGGGTATTCGGGCAACGACTTCCGAACCATCAGCTGCATACGGTTTCTGCGGCCTGCGGCTTCGACCTCGAACACCACCATCATGCCCTGGCCGACGCCGAGGCCTGTGCGCGGATCGCGCTCAAGATCCTATAATCCCAACTCCAGCTGGAAGCGGAATTCCCATCCGTCGCCGGGCAGTTTGCCGGCGGGTGCGGCAACGTGTTCATAGGTGTTGTAGGAGAGGTCGGCCTGGACCTTGAGCGAGTGTCCGATGATGTATCGTGTGATTCCGAGTGTCGACTGGTTGCGAGTCCGGTAGCCGGTGAGCGGCTGAATCTCCTTTTCGGGAAAGAGCGTGGAGTTCCGCAGGGCGATCTCCCATTTCTTGTCGAAGAGATAGCTGGTCTGCACGTTGAGACCGCGACCGCTGTAGACGAAATCGGTGTTTGCGGGCCCGAAACGGGGATCGTCACACGTGCGGCCCATGAAATCGGTGTAGAATGCGAATCCGCGGTATTTGAGGATGAAATCGACGAAATAGGAGCCGATGTTCCGGGTGGCACCGTCGGGCATGACGTTGCCGCGCTGTCCCCCGAGCCGTGAAGCCTTGTGGTTGTAGGCATAGGCTCCGGCGAGAAGGATCCGGACCTGCTCTTCGCCGGCGAAATCCCCCTCGATGACATCCCCTTTTGCCGAGAAATGTCCCAGGGGATAGAGTTCCAGCCGTCCGGTATAGGCGAGTCCACCGTTGTCGGTGGATCCCCAGTTGCGGCCTTCGCCCAGGGTGACCGAACCCTTGAATGCGAGGTCGAATCCGCGAGTCCGGTCGAGGTTGTATTCACCGAAAAATCCGAAGTCGCGGTCGAGGTTGAATTCACTGTTGACGATACTGCGATCGACGAACTGCAGGGCACTCGATGAATTGATCCGGGCACGGTTTGCCTTGATTTTGGTCTGTCCGAATCCGATGTTCCACTTCGGGCTGGGCACGTAGTAGACAATGGCGTCGCGGACGATGTTCATGTTGCCGTTTGGCAGGACTTCGGCGTCGTATCCGGTGAATCCCAACTGGATGGAGTAGACCAGTTTCGGGGAGTAGACATATCCGTCGAATCGCAGCCGGAGCCGCTTGACCCGGGCGTCGGTTTTCGTGAGAGAGAAGTCGTCGTCGAAGGAGAGAGCCAGGAGGTTCTGCATGCGGAAACGCATGGTCAGTTCGAACCGGTCGTTTTTTGGCCGGAAGGTGATTCCCTTTCCGACCTCGATGTTGGGCATGTTCCGCAACCGGGCGAGGAGTTCGTCCGTGGAGTCGGTTTCGATGAGCAGTCTCTCTTTTTTCTGTTCGGGTCTGGATTTGGGTTGCTGAGCCGCGGCGAAGCTGCAGGAGCCGAGGATCGAGAGCAGGAGCAGGAAATGGCGTGTTCGCATGGGTTTGCTTTCAGTTGGTTATGTACTCGGGGGTTCGACTGCAAAAATACAAAAAATATGCAGCCTTCTGGTTT
>CALUIG010000187.1 GCA_944320625.1 uncultured Alistipes sp. | reverse complement strand
CCTGCGGCCCCTCATATCACCAGACACCCCTGCCGGAGAATCCGACAGGGGTGTTTGCGTGAAAGGGCGAATGCCGGGCAGAAATCCGGAGGGGCAGATTCAGAAAAGAGAGGCAGAGACCGGGTGGAAATCCGGAGGGGCAGATTCAGAAAAGAGAGGCAGAGACCGGATGGAAATCCGGAAGAGACTCCTCCCGAAAAGGGTCCCTCACGCAAAACGCACACCCCGGAGACGTTTGCGACTGCGATCCGAAAACTCCCGTTCGACAATCCCCGTCACCACATCCGCCGCATCATGCCAACGGTTCGCCCGAAACCGCCGCCGATAGGTCGTCAGATGGGCATAGAGATCGGGCCAGCGCAGGTTCCAGCCCCGCGGCCACCGTACCAGATGCAGCGCCGTGGCGGCATTCGAGAGGATCCGCGCCTCCTTGTTGCCGCTCTGGTGAAACCACTCCACACGCACCTCCGGCGCCAGCGCCTGCACCGCCCGGGCAAAGCCGCGCCCGCCGTTGTTGCTCTCGACGAACGCCTGCCGGGTCCCCGACCGCAGGAGCAGATCCCCCACCAACGGTTCGGTCTCCTCCATCGGCGCCCGCGAATAGACCGCGTCCGTCACGTAGATCAGCCCGTCGGCATCCACCGCATAGGAGATCGAACAGAGATAATCATCCCCCGTATCGGCCGTATCGGTGTAGTTGGAACGGCGGACGATCTCGTGCGGCAGATCGTCGTATTCCGCGAAGTTCAACCCGTAGAGCAGCCCCTCGCGGACGGTCGGATGCCCCTGATACATCGCTTCGAACTGCACGGGATCGAGCCTTCGTTTGGCCGCCAGCAGCGTCGCCCCATGCTGCGCCTCCCACAGCGCCTCACCCGGTTGCCGCGGGTCGAGTTCCGTGGGCGGCGAGCTCTTCAGCGCCTCGAAGTTCAGCAGCAGCCACCCCTCCGGAGGCGGGGCATCCAGTTGCGACCACGCATGCAGCTCCTCGACCGGTTCGCGCCGCAGCAACGTCCCGATCAGATCCTCCTCATGCCACCGCGTGAAGACGATCAACTCCCGCGAGGCATTGTGCATCCGGGTCCGCACCACCGACGTGTACCACTCCCAGCAGTTCGCCCGCACGAGCGGCGAATTGGCTTCAAGCGCATCTTTATATAAATCGTCCAAAATAAAGCAATCCACGCGGTTGCCCGTCAGCGACCCCTCGCGCCCCACCGACAGGAGCCCGCCCCGGTGGTCGATGATCTCGACCTCCTCCGACGTACGGATATAACCCGGGGGCCTGGTCCCCTGCTTGATGCAGGTCGCCGGAAAGAAGGCACCGTATTCGCGCGAGTCGAGGATGCGCTGCACCCGGCGGTTGAACTTCGAGGCCAACGACCCCGAATAGGAGGCGATCGCCACCCGCAGGTCGGGGTCCAGACCCAGCAGGTAGGCCGGCAACAGGGTCGTGGCTCCGACACTCTTGCCGTGCTGCGGCGGCATCGTCACGATCAGCCGCCGGATACGCCCTACGGCAAATGCCTCCAACACCCGGTAGTAGACCCGATGGAAAGGCTGCAGTTCGAGAAACGGATAGACCCCGTGTGCAAACTCCGCAAACGAGGGCGGAGTCGGATCGGGAAAGAGCAACTCCCCGATCCCGGGTACGAAAATCTCTGCGGGTGCACTCCCCGCAGAGATCGGTTCGGTTGTTTCAACCATCTGTCTGTTCGGATTTTCGGGATCCGCACCCGGTGCTGGCGGCGCCGCGGCGGGCGGGAACGGATCCGGGTGAAAAATGGGGTTCCGGAGGGCGGCGCCGCGCCCGAAGACGAAGGTCCGGAACCGGTCGGCGGTCAGAAGTGAGACCGCAGTTCGGAGAACGAAAAGTCGTTCAGAATCTCTCCCGTGGAGTCCGTGGTGTGGAACTCCCACCACACGGGAACCAGATCCGAAATCTCGTCCCGGTCGCCCTCCGGGTAACGCACCCGTTCGCGGTAGACCAGCACCGAGGCCGTCAGACGGCACTCCAGCTCGCCGAACTCGAACAAAAGCGTCCCCGAATAGTAGCTTCCGACTCCGATGGCGGATCTGAGGCGGCTGGCCACCTCCAGGTAAAGGTCCGTTGATACCGAATACATCATGGAAAAAGAAGGTTTTTAGGGAAATTATTTGGTCAGTATGAATAAATTGTTTAACTTTGTATCGCAAAGATACATTCAAAAATTGTATTTTGTATCAAAAATTTAATTTTTCTACATCATTTTTTCTGATCGAAAGCCATGAACGAACGGGTAAAACTGATACGGAAACAGCTCGGATGGACGCAAGAACAACTCGCTCAGCGACTTGGAATCGGCAAAGCAGCCCTCTCGATGATCGAGACCGGAAAGGCCGGACTCTCGACCCGCAACCGCAACATCCTGGTTCAAGAATTGAATGTGAATCCCGAGTGGCTCGAATCCGGGGTCGGGAACATGTTCAACGCCGAACCCGACCTGACGGCATACATGCACCGGACCGACAATTCGCTCCCCCTGCAAAGCGTTCCCCTCTACTCCATCGAAGGGACTGCCGGACTCGTCCCGCTCTTCACCGACCAGCACCAGATGAAACCCGTCAATTTCATCCACATTCCCAATCTCCCGAAATGCGACGGTGCCATCTACATTGTCGGAGACTCGATGTACCCCCTGCTCAAGAGCGGCGACATCGTCCTCTACAAGCAGCTCAAAAACATCGACGACATCTTCTGGGGGGACATGTATCTGCTCTCGATCGATATTGACGGTGAAGAGTACATCACCGTGAAGTATATTCAGAAGTCCGACCGCCCGGGATACGTGAAACTCGTCAGCCAGAACCCCCACCATGCCGACAAGGAGGTTGAGATTTCACGCATTCGCGCCATAGCCCTGGTCAAGGCGAGCATCCGCATGAATTCGATCCGCTGATCCGCCCTCCAGGATCCCGCAAAACCCGGTCCCGAAAA
>CALUIG010000186.1 GCA_944320625.1 uncultured Alistipes sp. | reverse complement strand
GTCAATAAAAGGTGCCCTTGGGGGCGAAGATGGCGTATCCGAAGTTAAAGGTCAGATACATGTTCTTCCAATCCTTCAGATCGTACTTCGTCAGCGACAGACTCACCGGACCGATCGGCGTATGATAGACGAGCGATGCTTCGGCAATGTAGTGCCAACGCTCGTCGGGAACCCCCAGGGGATTGAAATCCAGCTTGTTGCGGAACAGAGCATAGAAACCCGTGCGGAAGAAGAAGTCGGGCATCAGATCGAAGGTCGGCATGACGCCTCCCGCCACAAAACGGTCGGCCCGATAGTCGGGCATGAAGACCATCCGGGCGTGCTGAATCGGGGCGTATTCGGGCATCGACATCAGCGTGGCGGTCCCGGTCTGGAAGGAGGGGTGGTTCGTATAGACCGCATCGACATTGAGTCCGAACGAAAACCAGCTGCACTGCGGCATGTCGAAAAACTTGTTCCAGGTAAAGCGTCCCCCAAACCAGTGGCGACGTTCCCGGACGATGAAATCATCGGCATCGTAGGGTTCATACTTGTCGCGTCCGTCGATGTAGATTGCCGAGAGGTAGAGTTCCGACCCGCGACGCGGATAGAGGAACTTGTCGAGCGTATTGCGGGCAAGCCCGGCCCTCAATCCGAAGAACGAAAAGCGCGAATGGTCGGTATCGTCGGCAAAAAAGTCGTCGGAATCGTAACGGTAGTTGACATGCCCGCCGTTTGCACGCAGGACAAAGACACTGCGGTGGGTCAGCGGCAAGCCGACGCCCATCGAGAGAAAACTCTCGCTGCTCTTGACCTGTTCGGCATTGGTGATACGGGCGACATTCCCGAAATATCCGTGTCGGAAGTTGCTCACCGAGAAGTTGTAGGAGTAGTCGATGAAGAGCGGTTCGATGGCATAGAAGTCGGTCCGGCCACCCAATACGCCCCAGGTATAGAGGGGTCCGAGATAGAGGTCGGCCCCGAGTTGCTGGGACACACGCCCGATCCTGCGGTAGGCGATCCCGATATAGGCCTGGTTGAAGGCCGTGGAGGAGATGTTTCCCCCGAGGGTGATCTTGAAACTGGGCCGGGTCCCGAACCGTGCTGAAAAAGAGTAGGCATGCGAGACGGAATCATAGCGCACCTTGGGAAAATCCATCGTAAAATCACCGCCCGCCAATACGTTGAAGAGGTTGTCGCGCAACTCGGCGAAGCGCATGGGGCGCTGGCGTCCCGGGGTACGACGATCCATGTGGAGAAAATCGCGGACGAACTCCCGCTGATCGCGCTCCAGACCTTCGAGGTGGTAGTCATTGAAGATCAGCGGCGGGCATTTTTCCCGGAAGGCCCGGCGGCGGTCGGAGAACCACGCCGGATCACGACGTTCTCCCACCCTCTCCAACAGTTGCGGCATTACGGCCATGGCATCCTCGTAGCCGGCATTCATGATCGCTTCGGCCTGGTCGAAGTCGAGCATGTTGACCTCCACGGCCCGGCGGATCGTAACGCTGCGCTCCGCAGGAAGCGTGTAGTCGGTATCCTGCATGGCAAGCATGAAGGCCTGGTCCATGATGTTGCTGTTCTCGCTGGGCGGGGTATTGCCGGCGGTGCAGATCGAACCGACGATCAGATCGGGCTGAAAATCGGCGTCGAGGGGTTTCCAGGGGAAATTGTCATAGATTCCACCGTCGTAAAGCAGCATCGAATCGAGAGCCATCGGTTTGAAAACCAGAGGAATGGACATCGACGAGCGGACGGCCTCGCTCAAATCCCCGCTGCGCATCACCACCGGACGGCGATGGTTCATGTCGCTGGCCACACAGAGAAACGGAACCATCAGACGGTTGAAATCTCCGTCCGAGGCTGCGGAAGCCGGGGCGAAGAGTTCGGTCAGCGCCAGATCGACCTGCGTCGAGGAGATCAGGTTCGTGGGGAACTGGACGCGCTCCCCGGCGGGATTTTCGAGATTCACCCGCATGCTCAGAAACGAAGGGCTGCTCCCCAGCTGACGATAGTAATCCATGTAGCGGTTGGGGTCGATGCGCCCCGAAACCCACTCCTTGACCACGCCGGAGCTGACGATGGCCCGCATTTCGGCCGGGGAGTATCCGGCAGCATACATGGCCGCGATGATCGAACCCATGGAGGTTCCGGCCACGTAGTCGATCGGTATTCCATTCTCCTCCAGGGCCTCGAGCACACCGATATGGTAAAGTCCCTTGGCTCCGCCTCCACTCAGCACCACTCCGACCGTCCCGGCCTCGACCCGAAGCCACAGGAGGAGCATCATACCCACAAATGAGCCGATTTTACGCAACATATCTCAATTTTTTTATAACTTTGCACGTTAAAGGATGACCTCTCAAAAGTAGGTAAAAAAGAAACACGCGCAAAATATGACCGACAAAATCAACGAACTCCTGCGACGAGTTGAGGAGTTCAAACCCAAAGCAGCCAGTGAACTTGAAGAGTTCCGAATCCGGATCCTCGGCAAAAAAGGCGAGCTGAACGCCCTGATGGAGGAGTTCAAGACGGTGGCTCCGGAGCTCAAACGCGAGATAGGGCAACAACTCAACCGTCTCAAGAACACCGCGACGGAGCGCATTGCCTCGCTGCGCGAAGAGTTGCAGAATGCCGCCGCGGAGAACACCGCATCGTCGGGGGACCTGACCCGTCCGGGCTCGGCCGAACATCTGGGTTCGCGCCATCCGATTTCGCTGGTCCGCAATCAGATTGTGGAGGTCTTTTCACGACTGGGCTATACGGTGGCCGACGGCCCCGAGATCGAGGACGACTGGCATGTCTTCTCGGCCCTGAACTTCCCGCCCGAACACCCGGCCCGTGACATGCAGGACACCTTCTTCATCGAGAAGGATCCCGACATTCTGCTGCGTACGCACACCTCGTCGATCCAGGTGCGCACGATGGAGCGCCAGAAACCGCCCATCCGCGTGATCTGCCCCGGGCGTGTCTTCCGCAACGAGGCCATCTCCTACCGCGCCCACTGCATCTTCCACCAGATCGAGGGTCTCTACATCGACGAAGGGGTCTCGTTCGCCGACATGAAGCA
>CALUIG010000185.1 GCA_944320625.1 uncultured Alistipes sp. | reverse complement strand
CCTCTCTCTATTTGAAGAAGATCGAGGAGATCTCCTTGTAGTTGTGGACACGCTCGATAACGTCGGCGAAGATGTCGGCTACCGAGAGAACCGTGAATTTGTGGAGATCCTTGTCCGGGTTGAGGGGAATGGTGTCGGTGACGATCACCTCCTCCAGTGCGCTGTCGTTGATTCGCTCGTAGGCGGGTCCCGAAAGCACGGGGTGGGTAATGGCAGCCCGGACACTCTTGGCACCGCGCGACATGAGCATGTCTGCGGCCATGCAGATCGTACCTGCCGTATCGATCATGTCGTCGACGATCATGATGTTGCGGCCCTCGACCTCACCGATGGCGGTCATCTTGCCCACGACATTGGCCTTTGCGCGCTCCTTGTGAGAGATGATGATGGGGGTTCCGAGGTGCTTGGCATAGGTATTGGCTCGTTTGGCACCGCCCATGTCGGGGGCAGCGATCGAGAGATCCTCGATGTTGAGGCTCTTGATGTAGGGTACGAAGATGCCGCTGGCGTAGAGAGCATCGACGGGGACGTCGAAGAAGCCCTGGATCTGGTCTGCATGCAGGTCCATGGTCATCACGCGGTCGACACCTGCGGCCATCAGCAGGTTGGCTACCAGTTTTGCTCCGATCGGGACGCGGGGGCGGTCCTTTCGGTCCTGCCGGGCCCAACCGAAGTAGGGCATCACGGCGACGACCTTGTATGCCGATGCGCGGCGTGCGGCGTCGATCATCATGAGCAGCTCCATGAGGTTGTCCGAGGGCGGGAATGTCGACTGGATGATGAATACCGTACAGCCTCGGATCGACTCGTTGTAGCAGGGCTGGAACTCGCCGTCGCTGAAACGCAGCACTTCGACCTGCCCGAGGGTGGTTCCGAAACTTGCGGCGATCTTCTTGGCCAGATATTCCGAACCGCGACCGGAAAAGATTTTGATTTTGTGGATAGCCATAGGTTACGAGGATTTTGACGATGCAAAGATAGGATAATAGGATGAAAAAATGCGCCCCGGGGAGCGCTAATTATCAACAAAAGGTTAAACTTTCAGAACAGAGTCGATGAAATCGAGAATCTCCTCACGCCCGATTCCCTTTTCGGAGGAGCAGACCAGCATCGGCGGTAACTCCTCCCATTGTTCGGCCAGGGTTGTGCGGAATCGCTCGATACTCTTCTCCCGCTGGGTTTTGGAGAGTTTGTCGGCCTTGGTGAAGATGATTGCGAAGGGTACACCGTTTTCGCCGAGCATCTCGATGAATCGCAGGTCGATGCGCTGAGGTTCGAGCCGGATGTCGACCAGTACGAAAAGGAAGTGGAGTTTCTCGCAGCGCAGCACATAGTCGGTGATGAGTTTGGAGAACTCTCCGCGCTGGATTTTCGAGGTGCGGGCGTATCCGTAGCCCGGGAGGTCGACCAGGTACCACGAATCGTTGATCCGGAAGTGGTTGACGAGCCGAGTCTTGCCGGGGGTTCCGGAGACTTTGGCCAGGCCCGGCCGTCCGGTGAGCAGGTTGATGAGCGATGATTTTCCGACGTTGCTGCGTCCGATGAAGGCGATGTCGCGCAGGTCGTCTTTGGGGACCTGGGAAATACGCTCCGACGAGCATTTGAATTCGGCTTTCGAGATTTGCATCGTTCCGCAGTTTTCGGCAAAGATAGCGTTTGTTGCGGGGATCACCAAATTTCGGGTCTTTCCCGCCCTTCGGATTTTCAGGTTCCGGGGTTTTCAGCGATGGCGCGGATAGCGGTTGTTGAAGCGGTATCCGACTCCGAGCATCAGGAAGTTGGGCATGTGGAAATCGCGCAGGCTGTACCCGATATGGACGAATGAACTGTGTGTCACGGCCACCTTCAGGGTGAGCATCTGGTAGAACGCCTTCAGATCGCCACCCTTGTGCAGAACGTTGACACCCATGCCGATTCCGATCTGGAAGTAGGGCATGACGAACTCCCCGCGAGCCGAGATTCCGAGGGCGATCTGACGGTCGAATCCCGGATCGACGGTCTCGATTTCGAACGAGGAGCCGACTTCGTTGATGGTATTGGCGGGGAGGACATTGGCACTTGCGTCGTAGACCCCGTCGAGCGAGACACCCGCCCGGAACTTGTATCCGAAGTTGTACATCGGAGCGAAGTTGAATCCCACGACCGTATAGGCGTCCGGTGCGGCATACTGCTTGTCCCCGATCTCGATTCCCTTGCGGCGCCACGCCCCGAAGAGCACCAGGTCATAGCTGACGTGCCGCGGGAAGGCGGGTCCGGATCTGTACGGTGCGATTTCCGGAGTCGTGCGTCCGAAGTTGTAGGCGAGGCCGGCCCGGGCACCGATGGAGTTGAGTCCGGCATTGGGGAACTTGGTGTTTCCGTTGGAAAAGTGGGTGAGGACCAGACCCGCCGAGAGGTCCACCTGCCGCATGATCCGCCATTTGAGCAGGAAATCGACGTTGAGATAGGCGTTGAGCCTCGATCCCATCATCTTGTTGGCGGGATTGGTGTCGTAGTCGTAGGGGACCCATCCGAACGAGAGTCCGAAATTCCACTCGTAGTCGAACGTCAGCCGGGGTGCGAGCCGGGCGATGCGGGCCCCCTGGAAGAGATAGATGGCCACGGGATTGCCCAGTTCGTCGGGGCGCTGGAAGTCATAGTAGGCGACGCCGAGGCCCTGGTAGGCTCCGCCGTAGATACGGTCGGGAGTCGATCCGGGGCGGAACTGGAACGAGTAGCGGAAATGGCCCGACAACGCGAGGTCGATGGGCTGTCCGGTGCGGTTTTCGTGCTTGAGGAAGGGGTTTGTGGGGAAGATGTATTCGGGGCGGAACTCCGCACTGAGCCCGTGCGTGAAGCGCGGTCCCGGGGTGAGCGAGTCTCGCGGAAAGGATGCCGGAGGAGCGGCGACCGCGGCAGCCGGGATGCTGCCGGCGAGCAGGCTGGCAAGGAGAAGAACAGAAAGTGCCGTCCACCGGTTCCGGATACGCTGAGTCATGGGGTTCGTTTCGTTTTGCCGCCGAAGATACGAAATTTTTCCGCAATCGGTACTTTTTCCGGGGGCTTTGATCGGTCCCGGCCAAAAAATGCC
>CALUIG010000184.1 GCA_944320625.1 uncultured Alistipes sp. | reverse complement strand
GCCCACCAGCGGCGCAGCCGGAACCAGATGCCGGCAAGCCGCGCCCGGGGCACCTCGCCCGGAAGCGGCGGGTGCAGCACAGCCTCGAGCATGCGCCGTTCGAGAAGCGGATTCCGACGCACGGGCGGAATCCATGCGGGGTTCAGCCCCAGGCGGTCGATGCAGATTGCCCGGAAGGCATCGGCAAAGGGGCCCATGCCCGACTCCCGGACGGTCTCCTCCACCAACGGCCAGTCAACACGATCGTGGCAGGAGGCCACAAAGAGCGTCCAGTCCACAAAGTGCCGCAGTCCGATTCCGCAGCCCGCGAAATGAACGGCGGCATGGCGCAGCAGAAAGAGCGCCTGGAAGGTCGGCGAAGGCAGGTAGACCCGCACGCCCTCCACCTCGGTCCACGCTTCCGGGGCCGCGGCAAGGCTCCGGAGCAGCAGTTCGAAACGGGCATTCGAGGCGTGTGAACGCGTATCGAGGAGTTCCCGGTGATTTTCGACAGGAATGTCATCGAGGCGGAAGACCGTATGGTGTTCCCGGCCGGTATCGACCTCGATGCCCAGTTCCCGAGTGAGCACCGCGTCGGCCACAGGCTGACTGCCGAAGAGCCAGATGTCCACATCCCCGCACGGGCGGTGCTCCGGCACCGGATAGCAGAGGCTCAGAGCATAGCCCTTGAGGAGCATCATCGGAATGCCGTGCCGGGTGTAGAACGCCGCCAGCCGGGCGACGGCACGCCGCTGACGGCGCCAGCGCTGCTCGATGCGCCCGGTTTCAAAGGCCCACCGCAGCCACAGCGGTTTCGGAGGCCGCCGGCAGACCGGCAGACGTTCCAGCTCCTCCCACACCACACCCAACACCCCCTGCCGCGCCGCAAGCCCGCACAGCTCCTCCCACGTTGCGGCAGATCCCCCCGCCGGCGGCAGCTCTCCGCTGCCGCTGCCCCGGAGCGAAGCCCGCAACAGGGCAAAAAGCCATTTCTCGGATTCGGAACTCTCCATGTCGGGAATCGGTCGATTTCATGCCATCCCCCGGATCCGAAGGCGGCTCCGACCGTCCCGGTCTCCGCAAAAACCACGCCTGCAAAGGATCGTATGCCGGGAAAATCGAGAAATATTTTTCCCCAACCGAAAATAAAAAACTATCTTTGTTCCACTGAATACACACACCCGCATATGAAAGGCATCGTCCTGGCCGGAGGTTCCGGCACCCGGCTCTACCCTATCACCAAGGGCGTGAGCAAACAGCTGCTCCCGATCTACGACAAGCCGATGGTCTACTATCCGCTCTCGGTCCTGTTGCTGGCCGGGATCCGCGACATCCTGCTCATCTCGACCCCGGCCGACCTGCCGGGATTCCGACGCCTGCTCGGCGACGGATCCGACTTCGGCATCCGGCTCAGCTACGCCGAACAACCCTCGCCCGACGGTCTGGCCCAGGCCTTTCTGATCGGTGAGGAGTTCATCGGCGACGATGACGTCTGCCTGGTCCTCGGCGACAACATCTTCCACGGCTCGGGCTTTACGGCCATGCTCCGCGAAGCCGTCCGCACGGCCCGCGAGGAGGCCAAGGCCACCATCTTCGGATACCGGGTCGAAGACCCCGAACGCTACGGCGTCGCGGAGTTCGACAACGAGGGAAATTGCCTTTCCATTGAAGAAAAACCCGCCAGGCCGAAATCCAACTACGCCGTCGTGGGTCTCTACTTCTATCCCAACAAGGTCGTGAACGTGGCCAAAGGGATCAAGCCCTCGGCCCGGGGCGAACTGGAAATCACCTCCGTGAACCAGGCCTTCCTCCGCGACGGGGAACTCAAGGTCCAGACCCTCCAGCGCGGATTCGCCTGGCTCGACACCGGAACCCACGATTCGCTGGCCGAAGCCTCGATCTTCGTCGAGGTCATCGAAAAGCGACAGGGGCTCAAAATCGCCTGTCTGGAGGGTATCGCCTACGAAAACGGCTGGATCTCCGCAGAAAAGGTGCGCGAAATCGCCCGCCCGATGCTCAAAAACCAGTACGGGCAGTATCTGTTGAAACTCATCGACGAAAACCTCCCCGCATGAACCTGCTGAAAACCGATCTCGAAGGGGTCGTCATCCTCGAACCCGTCCTCTTCGGCGATGCCCGCGGCTACTTCTTCGAGAGTTTCTCCCGACGCCGCTTCGAAGAGGCCGTCGGGGTCGTGGACTTCGTCCAGGACAATGAATCGAAATCCTCCCGCGGCGTCGTCCGCGGACTCCACTTCCAGCGGGGAGCGTTTGCCCAGGCCAAACTCGTGCGCGTGATCGAAGGGCGCGTGCTCGACGTGGCCGTCGACATCCGCCGCGGCTCGCCCACCTTCGGACGTCATGTCGCCGTGGAGCTTTCGGGCGAGAATCACCGCCAGCTCTTCATCCCCCGGGGATTCGCACACGGATTTGCCGTCCTGAGCGACTCGGCGCTCTTCCAGTACAAGTGCGACAACTACTACGCTCCGCAGCACGAAGGCGGAATCGCCTGGAACGACCCCGCCCTGGGGATCGACTGGCGAATCCCCCCCGAGGAGATTCTCCTTTCGGAGAAGGACCGCCACCACCCCACGCTGGCCGAAGCACCGGAACTTTTCGAATACCACAGACCATGAATATCCTCGTCACAGGGGCAAACGGCCAACTCGGACGCCAGATGCAGCGTCTGGGTGCCGTATCCCCCCACAACTACCTCTTCACGGATGTCGCCGAACTCGACATCTCGGATGCCGCAGCCGTCCGCGCCTGCGTCGCCCGGCACGGCATCAATGCCATCGTCAACTGCGCGGCCTACACCGACGTCGAACGCGCCGAAGAGGATGCGGAGACGGCCGACCGGCTGAATCGGCTGGCCGTGGAGCACCTCGCCCGTGCGGCTGCCGAGGCCGATGCGCTGCTGATCCACGTCTCGACGGACTACGTCTTCGACGGAAAGAGCCCCGAACCCTACACCGAAGAGTCCCCGACGGCTCCCCTCAGTGTCTACGGGCGGACGAAACTCGCCGGCGAGGAGGCTGTCCGCGCCGCGGGATGCCGACACCTGATCCTGCGCACGGCCTGGCTCTACTCCGAATACGGGAAGAACTTCCTGAAGACCATGCTCCGGCTGACGGCCGAACGCGAATCGCTGAACGTCGTATTCGATCAGGTGGG
>CALUIG010000183.1 GCA_944320625.1 uncultured Alistipes sp. | reverse complement strand
GCGCTGGCCGACGGAACACTCCCCGCGGAACGCTTCCGGTTCTACATCCGGCAGGACGCCCTTTATTTAGACGGCTACGCCCGACGGCTGGCACACGTGGCCTCGCGGCTGACCCGCAAGGAGCATACGGAGGCCTTCCTGCACTTTGCACTGGACGGTATCGCCGTCGAACGGGCCCTGCATGCGCAGTTCCTCGCGGGCGATGCGCCGACCCGGGACGAAATCAGCCCGGCGTGTCTGCTATACACGTCGGTGCTCGATGCCCAGGCCACGGCTCCCGTGGAGGTCGAGGCGGCAGCCCTGCTGCCCTGTTTCGTGGTCTACCAGCGGGTCGGTGAGGAGATCCTCGCCCGGGCAAAGGCCGCGGAGGGAAAAGGCCGTGCCGACTCCGCGCTCCTCGAAAATCCATACCGGGCGTGGATCGAGACCTATGCCGACCCGGCCTTCGCGGCCTCGACGGACCTGGCCGCACGGATCTGCGACGACCTGGCCGCGGCGGCCGGTGAGGAGACCCGCCGGCAGATGACCGAACTCTTCGTACGCTGCACCCGGATGGAGTGGCTCTTCTGGGAGAGTGCCTGGAATCTCGAAAACCGAAAAATCTGAACGACAAAATCATGAAACACTACAAACGCGCGCTGACCATTGCGGGGAGCGACCCGAGCGGCGGCGCAGGCATCCAGGCCGATCTGAAGACCTTCTCGGCGTGCGGATGCTTCGGAACGTCGGCCATCGTGGCCGTTGTGGACGAGAATACGGTGGGCGTCACGGGCGTCCATCCCATCCCTGTGGAGTTTGTCACGGGACAGATCCGTTCGGTGCTCGACGACATCGGCACCGACGCCGTGAAGATCGGCATGCTCCACTCGTCGGAGTTGATCCGGGCCGTGCGCGACACGCTGGCACCCTACGCCCTGCGCAACGTCGTGCTCGATCCGGTGATGGTGGCCACGTCGGGCGACGCGCTGCTGCAGGAGGAGGCCGTCGCCACGCTGCGCGACGAACTGATCCCCACGGTACGGGTCATCACGCCGAACATCCCCGAAGCCGAGCTGCTCCTGGGGCAGAAGATCGGCGGGCAGTCGCAGCTTCCCGAAGCGGCCCGGGCCTTGTCGTGCGGGGGCCGCGTTTCGGTCTTTCTGAAAGCCGGGCACCTCACCGACGAGGAACTCATCGACATCTTCTACAATGCCGAGACGGACGAGATCCTGCCGTTGCGTTCGCGGCGGGTGCAGACCGTCAACACCCACGGTACGGGATGCACGCTTTCATCGGCGCTGGCGGCCTTCCTCGCACAGGGTTGCGGGCTGAACGAAGCGGCGGCGAATGCCAAAGCATATATCGCGGCGGCGATCGAAGCCGGAGCCGGGTACGAGATCGGCCACGGTCACGGTCCCGTACACCATTTCCATCGTTTCTGGGAGTAACCGCTCCCGACCGTTTCCGACCTTCCTCCCCGCTCTCCGACATGAATCCCCGGACTGTCGGCGAAGCGGGGAGAGGAAGAAACGAACAGCAGGATTAAAGTCCCCGCAACAGGCGCTTCCGCAACCTCCCGGTCAAATATACGCCGCAAACACCTCCGCAATCTTCGGCCGAACATCCTCAGCAACCGGACATTCACCCGTCGGTCCACCGTCCGCACCCCGGTTCGCGGTTGGGCCGCAACACCCTTTGGACAGGGGTCTCCCGACCCGTCCGGGCCAGGAATCCGCCCGTCACGGAAAACAGTTGTCCGGAAATTTGGAAGAATAGACAAATTGTCGTATTTTAGAGCCTGTGGATCATCCCGTCCCCGGGATAGCGGTCCACACCCTGTTTGACAGACAACAAACGACAGAACCAGACTTCGGACACACCACTCTCACGACCCTTACAGATCCGGACCACCCGTTCGGTCCCGGATTCCATCATGAACCTCAAACAAACCATGCCCATGAAAACTTTTTACCCACTGCTGCTGTTCCTGCTCTGCGCATTGTTCCCCAACCCGCTCCCGGCGCAGATATTCAGAATCGATCCCCTGTTTACGGACTCGGTCAAGGTGGCCCGTGTCGTCAAGGCCGAATCCGGATGGGAAGAGTACAAGCCCTACACGACCATCAACCTGCCCGCCGCATACGAATTCGATCTGATCAAGAAGGAGGGCGGCTACCTGATCTTCGAAAAGGACCGGGTCAACTACCGGATCCATCAGACCGAAGTCATCTTCAGCGAGAAGAATCCCGACGAGGTTGTCAATCCCCTGCCGGAGAATGTCATCCGGCGCCACTCCGCACTCAGCCATTTCTTTGCCGGACTGACCCCCTACATGATCATCCTCCTGCTGATCGTCTGCGGCACCCTCATAGGACTTCTCGGACAGCGGAACAACACCCTCCGCTCGCTCGCCCTGAAAGCCCTTCCGGTCTGCCTGGCAGCGGCCTCGGCCCTGGAACTCGTCGCCTTCCTTACGCTCGGATCGGACATGATCTGGTGGTGCGACGACGATCTGCAGGGATTCTGGGGTGCCCTGCTGAGTGCCATTCCCTTCACGATCGCCATCCTGATGCAGTATTACAGCATCCGACTCTACAACGACCTGCTCTTCAACCACGAAAAGGATGAATACGGCAACGAAAAGAAAATCTCGCTCAAACCCGTTGCCTGGGGTATCGGACTGCTGTTTCCGCTGATCATCCTCTTCGTGCTGCTTTTCCGGATGATCGGACTGAGGGGCGAAGTTCTCGAAATCGGATCCGCCCTGCTGGGACTGGGAATCTCCCTCTTCCTGATCCTCAAGGGTTGCAAAAACAACATCCAGACATTCGGCCGACAGAAAGGTATTCTGATCTCTGTTTTCAGCATCATCTACCTGCTGGGACTGATCATCGCGGGAGTCATGCTGGTGATGGTCATCGTCAGCATCATCGTACAAATCCTCATCACGATCGCAGCCGTGGTCGGCGCCTTCTACCTGCTCTCCAAGCAGTCCAGTGAGTCATCCTCGAGCCCGCAGCCGACCTTCTACGCCAAGGACGGCAGCCGACACCTCTACAGTTCGCAGGCCGAAGCCCGCAACCGTCAGATCGACTCCAAGAAAGAGTAAACCGCCCGGGATCCGGGGTTCTCGCCGCCTGCGGCAAGCCGCCCCGGATCCTGCTCCGATGCGGCAAG
>CALUIG010000182.1 GCA_944320625.1 uncultured Alistipes sp. | reverse complement strand
GACAAGCAGGAGGTCAGCGGTTCAAATCCGCTTGTTCCCACTGGAGAGTGCCGGACTGAAGGGACCCGGGCTGGAGAGAGTTGGGCTGGAGAGAACTGGGTTGGAGAAAGCCGGACTGGAGAGCAACGGGTTGGAGAGAACCGGACTGAAGAGAAACGGACTGCAACTTTGGCAGTCCGTTTTTTTTGTGGCTGGATCCGGCCGCTTCCGGAGATCCGGGGCGCAGCGGCTGTTTGGCGGCGCCCTGCAAAAAACCTCTGAAAATGGCCGGGAGGGTTGCAGAAATGATTCCTTTGTACTATATTTGCACCCGCAAACAAGTCGGGGAGCTTAGCTCAGCTGGTTCAGAGCGTCTGCCTTACAAGCAGAGGGTCGGGGGTTCGAATCCCTCAGCTCCCACCCGAACGCCGCCTCATCACGGGGCGGCGCTGTTTTTTGCCCGATTCTTGCGGCTCCCGGCTGCGGAACCGCCTCCCGACCCGGGAGAACCCCGGCTGACAACATGATTTTTGCCGTATGAATCTGTGGAAAAAATACCTGTTGACGATCTGTATCCTGCTTCTGGCGCTCTCCGGAGCCTGGGCCCGGACTCCGACTTATTCCGTCAGCGGGCGGGTGATCGACCGCCTGAGCCGACAGCCGGTGGCCTACGCCGCGGTGGTGCTTGCCGGGCAGGAGCGGACCGGAACCTCGACCGATTCGCTGGGCCGTTTCCGGATCGAACGGGTGGAACCCGGAATCTGGCGCCTGACGGTCTCTTCCATGGGATACAAGAGTACGACGACGCCCGAATACCTGGTTTCGGCCGCCACACCCTTCATCGAAATCGAACTCGACGAGGATGCCCGGCAGGTTGAGGCCGTAACGGTCCGTCCGACCCCCTTCCGCGTGACGACCGAGAGCCCCGTGAGTCTGAAGGTCATCGGGCTGCAGGAGATCGAGAAGAGCCCCGGTTCGAACCGCGACGTCTCGCGTATCGTACGCTCCTATCCCGGAGTGGCCTTCTCGCCCGTGGGCTACCGCAACGACCTGATCGTGCGGGGCGGCGGGCCCTCGGAGAACAAGTTCTACATGGACGGTATCGAGATCCCGAACATCAACCATTTTGCCACGCAGGGAGCCACGGGCGGTCCGGTGAGCATCGTGAATGCCGATCTGGTGCGTGAAATCAGCTTCTATACGGGAGCGTTTCCCGTCGATCGGGCCGGGGCCATGAGCTCGGTGCTGGATTTCCAGCTGCGCGACGGCAATCCCGAACGCCAGACTTTCAAGGCGACGCTCGGCGCCTCGGAAGTGGGTCTGAGCGGCAGCGGACATATCGGAGGAAAGACCACCTATCTCTTTTCGCTGCGGCAATCCTACCTGCAACTGCTCTTCAAGATGCTGGGGCTCCCCTTCCTGCCGAACTACATCGACGGGCAGGTGAAGGTCCGGATGCGCCTTTCGGAACGCGACGAACTGACGGTGCTGGGACTGGCCGGGATCGACAACATGAAGCTCAACGTCGACGAGGAGGGCGAGGATGCCGAATACCTGCTGAGCTACCTGCCGCGCATCCAGCAGGAGACCTTCACCGTGGGGGCCGTATGGCGCCACTATGCCGGTCGGCACGTGCAGAGCGTGACACTGAGCCACAACTACCTGAACAACCGCAACCTGAAATACCGCAACAACGACTCTTCGTCGGAGGAGAACCTGACGCTGCGGCTGCGTTCCGTGGAGCAGAAGAGCACCCTGCGGGGCGAGAACCGCACCTATCTCGGATGCTGGACCGTGCGGGAGGGGGCCGAACTGACCTGGTCGAACTATACGAACCGGACATTCCAACGGCTTTACGCCTCCGGTCAGTCCCTGCTTTCCGACTACAATACCCGTCTGGGGATCGTTGGCTGGGGACTCTTCGCCTCGGCGGAGTATGTCTCGCCGGACAGGCGGCTGAAGGCTTCGGCCGGGCTGCGTGCCGACGGCTGCGACTATTCGGCCCGCATGGCCCGTTTCTGGTGCCAGCTTTCACCCCGGGCCTCGATCTCCTATGCGTTGAGCGATGCCTGGTCGGTGAGCGGTGCCGCCGGGCTCTACTGCCAGCTGCCGCCCTACACGGCGCTGGGATTCCGCGAGGAGCAGGCCCTTGTGAACCGCTCGCTGGAGTACATGCACGTCGGGGCTTTCAGTGCCGGGATCGACTGGCGCCACGGCGAGCGGCTGATCGTTTCGGTCGAGGGGTTCTATAAACGTTACGGTGATGTGCCGTTGTCGCTGGCCGACGGGATTCCGCTCTCGTGCAAGGGCGCCGATTACGGTACGGTGGGCAACGAGGCATTGCGTTCCGGGGCACAGGGACGGGCCTACGGCGTGGAGGCGATGGCGCGGTGGCAGATTCCCGGACGGGTGAATGTCGTGGGGTCGGTGACCCTCTACCGCTCGGAGTTCCGCAACGGACCTTCGGAGCCGTGGATCGCCTCGGCCTGGGACAACCGCTTCGTGGTGAACCTCAGCGGCACCTACGACTTTCCGCGCAACTGGAGTTTCGGGGCGAAACTGAGTGCCGTGGGCGGGGCTCCCTTTACGCCCTATGACCTGGACAAATCGTCGCTTGTGGCGGCCTGGGATGTCCAGGGGCGTCCCTATTACGACTATGCGCAGTACAATGCCGGACGACTCGATGCCTATGCACAGTTGGATGTGCGCCTGGACAAGGTCTTCTATTTCAAACGCTGCATGCTGGGGTTCTACATCGACCTGCAGAACGTCACGGTGAGCAAACTCCGTTCGCCCGACGTCATCATGTCGACGGGAGTGATCGATCCGGAGGATCCGCAGCGTTATGTGATGAAGACGATTGAGCAGGTGAGCGGCACGCTGCTGCCGACGCTGGGTCTTACGGTCGAGTTTTAGCCCTTCCGGGACCGGACGAGCGGGCTCGGGCGAGGGACGGACGTGGGGCGGGAACCGGCTCCGGGATACTCCCGGTTTGCGCTCCGGACCATACGAAAACAGCAGGGAATCTCTCGATTGCCTGCTGTCCCGGAGGTTGCCCTCCTAAACTACTAACCCAAACTTAAATAAATGAAGAAACCTCACTGCGGTTGCTGACCCGCAGTTGACTCAGGAAAGGGCAAAGTGCGTGCCAAAAGAGAGCCGCCAACGGATTTTGATCCGTCGGCGGCTCTTCGGTCTATCTTTGTGTCCGCAGGGAGTTGTTTTCTG
>CALUIG010000181.1 GCA_944320625.1 uncultured Alistipes sp. | reverse complement strand
CAACTTGCGGATGGTTTTGGTGGCACCTTTTGACACCAAAAGGTGCCGATCTAAGAGATCGGTTCTATGGGCGATGGTATATCCGAAAGGATCACAAACAATTCTGCGCTCCCGACCGGCTAAGAATCGGGTTCTATGGGCTGCTGAAGCTTTGCGAGGTTTCCGAAGCCTTTACCCGCATACGACCATAGGGAGCGCAGAACCCGGATCGGAAACCCTTTGAAGCCACCATCGCCCACAAAACCCGCCTCTTAGGCGGGCGGGAGGGTCAATCCCGAGGCATTCCTTTCAGCGTCGGGAGTTTCAGTCCGAAGCGCACCGCCACGACTCGCGCAGCAATCACCGCTACGGCCGTTGTGATCTGCAACGCCGCACCCTCCAGGCCCGCCAGTCGACACAGCCAGAAGACAAAACCTCCGAAAATGCACGCCAAGGCGTAGATCTCCTTGCGGAAGATCAGCGGCTCCTCGTTGATCAGAATGTCGCGCAGCACGCCGCCCGCGGCTCCGGTCATCGTTCCCATGATGACCGCCACCCACAGCGGAAAACCAGCCGCGAGAGTCTTCTCGATGCCCACGACCGTGAACAGTCCCAGTCCGATGGCATCGAAGATGAAGAACGTGTTGTTCAGCCGGATCAGGTAGCGCCCCAGCACGATCACGATCCCCAGGGCGATGGCCGTGACGACCAGGTAGACGCTGTCCAACATCCAGAAGGGAGTTTGTGACAACATCAGGTCGCGGAGCGTTCCGCCCCCGATGGCCGTCGTGAAGCCCACGACGTAGGCCCCGAACCAGTCGAACCGCTTGGCCGAGGCAAGCCGGATACCGCTGATCGCAAAGGCCAGCGTTCCGAGCATCTCCAGTACGAAATAGACCGACATCGTGCTCCGAAAAACTATTTGTCCAGATAGGTCCGGCGCAGCAGGTCGGCCAGTTCAGGAACTCCCTCCGAAGCGCGTTTCGAAATGATGGTCAACGGATTGCGGATCCCGGTTGTATCCGGATGCCCCGGGTCCACCAGATAGATCGGAATTTCAGAATCCACATAACGGACAAGCGATGCCGCCGGGTAAACCGCCAGCGACGTCCCCACAACAATCAGCATGTCCGCATACGAGACGATCTCAACGGCCCGTTCGAACATCGGAACCGATTCCCCGAAAAAGACAATATGCGGACGCAGCAGCGAACCGTCCCGGGCCGTGGCATCAAGCGGCTGCTCCCACCCCTCGATCGGAACAATCAGATCCGGATTGCGCGAAGAGCGCAGTTTGCGCAGCTCCCCGTGCAGGTGTGTCACACGCGTCGAGCCCGCCCGTTCATGCAGGTCGTCGACGTTCTGCGTCACCACATCCACGTCGAAGTCCCGCTCCAGCGCCGCAATCGCCTTGTGGCCCGCATTCGGACGCGCCGCAAGCATCTCGCGCCGACGTTTGTTATAGAATTCAATGACCAGGGCCCGGTTTCGCGCCAGCGCCTCCGGCGTACAGACATCCTCGATCCGGTAGTTGGCCCACAATCCGTCCGAATCACGGAACGTTGCCAGGCCGCTGTCGGCACTCATCCCCGCACCTGTGAATACAACGATTCTTTTCATGGTAGTCGTGGTTTTTCGTCGCCGAAAGATACGAAATTTATGGCACAGTTCGTGCACCCTCCGTCTCTCGTAAACCAAAAATTTTCGATACGCCATGAAACACCAGAACACACCCGTCGGCGACACCTCGGCCGACGTCTTCGGTTCCAAGGAGATGCGCTCGCCCGCGCCCACGGAGTTCATCCCCAAAGGAAAAACCAATCCCGAAATCGCCTATCAGATGGTCAAGGACGAAACCTATCCCCAGACCCAGCCGCGGTTGAACCTCGCCACGTTCGTCACCACCTACATGGACGACTATGCCACCCGGCTGATGAACGAGGCCATCAATGTCAACTACATCGACGAAACCGAATATCCCCGCGTGGCCGTCATGTGCGGGCGCTGCATCAACATCCTCGCAAACCTCTGGAACACACCCGAAAAGGCCGAATGGAAAGCCGGAGCCGTCGGAATCGGATCCTCCGAGGCCTGCATGCTGGGAGGCGTTGCCGCCTGGCTCCGCTGGCGCAACCGCCGCAAGGCTACCGGAAAGCCTTACGACAAGCCCAATCTCGTGATGAGCGCCGCCTATCAGATCGTCTGGGAGAAATTCTGCCAGTTGTGGCAGATCGAGCTCCGCAGCGTACCCCTTACGGCCGAAAAGAAAACCCTCGACATCGACGCCGCCCTGAAAATCTGCGACGAAAACACCATCTGCATCGTCCCCATTGCCGGTGTGACGTGGTCCGGGCTCAACGACGACGTCGAAGCCCTCGACAAGGCCCTCGACGCCTACAACCAGAAGACCGGATACGAAATCCCGATCCATGTCGATGCCGCATCCGGCGGATTCATCCTCCCGTTCCTCAATCCCGACGTCAAGTGGGACTTCCGCCTCAAATGGGTGTTGTCGATCTCCACGTCGGGGCACAAGTTCGGATTGGTCTATCCGGGGCTCGGATGGACCGTCTGGAAAGACAAGAAATACCTCCCCGACGAGATGTCCTTCTCGGTCAACTACCTCGGGGCCAGCATCACACAGGTCGGACTCAACTTCTCGCGTCCTGCGGCCCAGATCCTCGGCCAGTACTACAACTTCATCCGCCTCGGATTCGAGGGGTACCGCGAAATCCAGCAGAACTCCATGGACATCGCCCGCTACTGTCACCGCGAAATCGGCAAGATGAAATGTTTTCGGAATTATGCCGGGGAGCTCGTCAACCCGCTCTTCATCTGGTCGCTCGACCCCGAATACGAAAAGACCGCCAAGTGGACTCTCTTCGACTTGCAGGCCGTGTTGCAGCAGAGCGGCTGGATGGTCCCGGCCTACACCATGCCCAAAAACATCGAGCAGATGATCGTCATGCGCATCGTCGTGCGGCAGGGCATGTCCCGAGACATGGCTGACATGCTGCTCGGAGACATCCGCAACGCCGTGGCCGAGTTCGAGAAACTCCGCTACCCCACCACCTCGCGGCTCAAATTCGAAGCACAGGAGCACCAGAAAGGCAAAGTATATACGCACTGATCGTTGCAACGTTGCTTTTGACAAGTTATGCGTACCGGCCGTCGGAACTTATCCGGCGGCCGTTTTTTTCGCAGCCCTTGGCTGCGGTTGCAGTTCTACCCTCCCCTAAATCCCCTCCGCGGAGGGGACTT
>CALUIG010000180.1 GCA_944320625.1 uncultured Alistipes sp. | reverse complement strand
GCGAAACCGGGTCGGGTTGCGGAGCCGGAGAAGAGCTCCGTTGCAGCCCCTGAGTCCGTAACGAAGGAGGCCGGGAAGTCCGGGGCGCCTGCCGACACCTCGCGTCGCCGTTTCCTCGGTGTGGTGGGACTGATGGTCGGGGCGGCGGTGCACGCCCAGGAGAAGAAGGTCGACGGCGGTCTGGCTCTTATCGAACAGAAACGTGCTCCGGAGCGTCCGATTCCCCTCGTGCCGCCCGGGGCCCGGAGCCTGAAGGAGTTCCTCACCCACTGTACGGCATGTCAGCTCTGTGTGGCGGTCTGTCCGAACCGGGTGCTGCGTCCTTCGGGTAATCTGATGCGGCTGATGAAGCCCGAGATGGGTTACGAACACGGCTATTGTCGCCCGGAGTGTGCGAAGTGTGCGGAGGTCTGCCCCACGGATGCCATCCGTCTGACGGACCTCTCCGAAAAGTCCTCGATTCAGATCGGACACGCCGTATGGATCCCCGAAAACTGTGTGGTCAACACCGACGGCGTTTCGTGCTACAACTGTTCGCGCCATTGTCCGGTCACGGCGATCCACATGGTGCCCCGCGATCCGGATGACCCGAAATCGCTGCGGATTCCCACCGTGGACGAAGCCCGTTGCATCGGTTGCGGAGCCTGCGAGAATCTCTGCCCGGCGCGGCCGTTCAGCGCCATGGTGGTCGAAGGCCACGAACGTCACAAAACCCTTTGAAAAACTCCCGCACATGAAGCAGAAAAAGATAGATCGCCGCGAATTCCTGAAGACCCTGGGTCTCGGAGCGGCAGCCACGACCGCGGCGCTCTACGGCTGCGGTCCGCAGGGCGGAAATGCCGAGTCCGCACCTTCGGGAGAGGTCCCGACCGACCGGATGACCTTCCGCACGAGTTCGGCGACGGGCGACCGGGTGTCGCTGTTGGGCTATGGCTGCATGCGCTGGCCCCAGCTGCCGACGCCTGCCGCCGATGGAAACCCCATCGACCAGGAGACGGTCAATGACCTGGTCGACTATGCCCTCGCACACGGGATCAATTACTTCGATACCGCCCCGGTTTACCTCCAGGGCTTCTCCGAGCGCTCCACGGGAATCGCCCTCAAGCGCCATCCGCGCGAGAGCTACTTCATCGCCACAAAGATGTCGAACTTCTCGAATCCCACGCGTGAGAACTCCCTGGCCATGTACCGGCAGTCGTTCCGCGAGTTGCAGGTCGATTACCTCGACTACTACCTGCTCCACTCGATCGGCGGCGGCAAGGGGATCGAGACCTTCAACGAACGCTTCATCGACAACGGGGTACTGGAGTTCCTGCTGCGCGAGCGCGAGGCGGGCCGGATCCGCAACCTCGGCTGGTCGTTCCACGGTTCGCAGGCGGTTTTCGACCATCTGCTGAAGATGCACGACGACGGCACGGCACGCTGGGATTTCGTGCAGATCCAGATGAACTATGTCGATTGGCGCCACGCCTCGGGCCGCAACGTCGATGCCGAGTACCTCTACGGGGAACTTGAAAAGCGTGACATTCCGGTCGTCATCATGGAGCCGCTGCTCGGCGGACGCCTTTCGCGGCTGAACGATTTCCTGGTCGGGCGGCTCAAGGAGCGGCGGCCGACACAGAGCACCGCCTCGTGGGCCTTCCGTTTTGCGGGTTCCTATCCCAAGGTGCTCACCGTGCTGAGCGGCATGACTTACATGGAGCATCTCCAGGACAACATCCGCACCTATTCGCCGCTCGAGGAGCTGACCGAGGCGGAGTACGCGCTGCTGGAGGATACGGCGCAGGTGATGCTCAAGTTCCCCACCGTTCCCTGCACCGAGTGCCAGTATTGCATGCCCTGTCCCTACGGGCTGAACATCCCGGCGATTTTCGCCCATTACAACAAGTGTGTGAATGAGGGCAATGTGCCCAAGGATCGTCAGGACCCCAATTATCGGGAGGCACGTCGGGCCTTTCTGGTGGGATACGACCGGTCGGTTCCGCGCTTGCGCCAGGCAAGTCATTGCATCGGATGCAATCAGTGCGTGTCGCACTGTCCGCAGTCGATCGACATTCCGAAGCAGATGTACCGCATCGACCATTTTGTCGAGCAGCTCAAGCAGGATACGCTCTGACGGGGATCTCCTTCGGCGCGGTTGTGACGGACCGGTTTATGGTCTCTTCCCTCCCGATTCCGGGAGGGATTTTTTTGCCGTTTCCTTTCGGGTCGGGGATATTGCGCCTCCGGATCAGGCGGGGCCCGGCTGCTTCCTGTTGCGGGAGGAAGTGTCGGAAATGGAAATCCGGCGGCCCGGTTTTTTGTCCGGAATGTCGGATAGGTTGTTTGAAACGTTGGAAAACGTGGTCCCGACCGGAATTCGGATGCAGTATTTTGTCGTTTTGTAATTGATTGATTATCTTATAGATGTATGAAAAAAAGATGAGGTTCCAGCGCAGTATTTTGGGCTTTTTCGGTTTATAGAGATGAAAGCTTTCAAAAAACGTATCTCTATTTTTTAATTTTAACTCGAACAACAATGAAACGCATTTTTTTGAAGAATTGGATGGTGGCCGCACTCCTCGCCGGAGCCTGCTGTGGTATGGTGGCTTGTGACGATGACGACGAGGGTGGTACGACTCCCCCGCCGACAGATCCCGATATAACGGTCGTATGCGGCGAATATGCCGGAACGATGGTCGTCGTCGAAGCTGCGCCCAAGGGGGATGATGGATCCGGAGAGCCTGCCGGTACGGCGGTCGAGGCCCTGGTGACGGGTGAGGCGATCGAGTTCTCCGATTTTCCGGTCCGCGATCTGATCGTTCAGGTGCTCGGAACCGAAGAGGGTGTCGACGAGATCATTGCGGCGATCGGCCCGGTCGATTACGATGTCCCCTATACGGCCCGGATGAGTGAGGATGAGTCTGCCGTGGAGATGACGCCGACTCCGGAGCCGCTGAAACTGACGCTCCCCGGCAGCGATGAGGAGACCCCCGGAACCGAGGTGGAGGTGACGGTCGGGGCGACCGACGGAACCTATACGCTGGCGTCGAAAACGCTCGGATTCGGACTCTCGGTGACGGGCGTGAAGGTTGCCGGAACCGACCTTGAGGGGTTCGAGTCCTTCTCGTTGGACTTCGACCTCGCCAAAAAATAGATCCGGTCGGTATCCCCGACTAAAACGAAGCCTCCGGAGTCTCTCCGGAGGCTTTTTCGTGGTTGAATGTTGGAGACCGGTGCAGGAGTTTCGGGCTTTCAGCCGGCCGACCGCTCCTATTCGGAG
>CALUIG010000179.1 GCA_944320625.1 uncultured Alistipes sp. | reverse complement strand
GGGGTTAACCGCGAGGTGATTCTGCGCTTCGACTCACCGAAGAATGCCGGCGACGTGGTCTACGCCATGATCGCTCCGATCTCGCTCGAGGAGGGACAGACAATCTCGATCGTGGCCGCCGGAGAGACCTGCGAATCGGAATCGCGTACGTTCGTACCGGCCACTGCCGACCGGACCTTCGCCGCAGGACACATCACACCGATCAACTATCACGTTCCGGGCGTGAACCGGATCTTCACGCAGCTGATCTTCCGTCTGGCCGAGACGGGAGCCAACACCCTGGGCGAGGAGATCAACTCCTTCACCATCACATCGCCCCAGGGATGGGTCTTCGCCGACGGTTCCCGGGCCCAGGAATTCAAGGTAACCGGAACGGGCGACTATACCGTACGCTTCCGCGAATACCCCAACACCACCGAAAGCCTCGACGGTTTTACAGTGATCTACGATTCGGAGCATGCCCGGTTGACGGAATCGTTCACGATGCCGGAGATCTCCGTTGACCGGCAAAACCTGGCATACACGTTCCATGTGCCGTATCTCTTCGAGGAGGATTTCAGCAACACGACCACCCACAGCAACAACGGAGGCATGTCCGATACAGGTCACGACACACAAACCGAATGGGGTGACAGTTGGGGATTACCCGGATGGAGCGGGAACCAATGGCATATTGAAGGTGGCAAAACGCTGGCTATCAGGCATCAAGCAGAAAAAGTCGGTTTTTTAGGTACTTATCGGGGTCGTGTGGATGCCCGACAAATTACGGGGTTGAAATCAGGTCAAAAGGTCTATGTAAAGTTCAACTACACGGGAAGGAACAACAAAGGGGGAACTCCGGTTCTGAATTACGGATATACGACAAAGTCCGATGCCCTATTCGGATATTATGAAAAAGGTTCATCGTTGGTAAGTGGAGGTGAAACGATCGAATTCTTAGCAGGGACCGTCAACGCACCCACAAACGGTTCCGTAGAGAATCTCGATCCGAATACAGCCCCTTCCATTGAATTTACCATCGAAAATTGCAACAACGGGTATCGTTTGTCCTGGGATTGCTTCGTCGAAAATGCGCCCAGTTTCAACTCTCAGCAATGGGTTATCCTTGACAATATTCGAGTATCTTTAGCACCTATCCAGTAATGAAATCTTTTGAATTCCATACGTGGTCGGTTCTGTCGGTTCTGGCAATATTCCTGGCCGGAGGATGCGCCAAAAATGAAGCCCCCGCGGGCAACGAAGGCTACGGAACCCTCCGTATCGCCTGCAGTACCGATCCTACCGTCTCCACCCGCGCCGAAATCGAAACCGGGCCGGTGCCCGCAACCGGGGACTTCTCCCTCACGATCTCCGGGAGCGACTACCTCCAGGAGTGGGAGAGCATCCCGGCCTTCAACGCCTCGGAAACGACCTTCACGGCCGGGAGCTACACCGTCGAAATCGAGGCGGGAGACCCCACGACCGAAGGAGTCGACAAGCCCTACTACTTCGGGACGAAAAACATCGAAATCGTAGCCCGGAAGAGCGTCGAGGAGACCATCCAGGCCCGAATCGCCAACTCTCAGGTGTTCGTCAACACCACGGAGTCGTTCCGCAAATACTTCCACGACGCAACCTTCACCGTCACGACATCGGCCGGGAACCGGTTCACCTTCACCCCCGGCGCCGAGTCATCCGATGTCGCGGTCTTCGTCGAGGCCGGCACGAAACTCATCCTCACCGGAGAGGCCAAACTCCAGAGCCAGACCGGTACGGACTTCGACCGCGCCTACACCTTCCCCGAGCAGACGCTCGAACAAACCGTTGCCCGCACGAGACATACGTTTCTCTTCGATGCCCGCGACAACGGCAGTGCCACGGTGACGATCAACCTCTACGACGAATACCTCGACGAACGCACGATCACCGTCGAATTGAACGACAATTCCCAACTGGATTCCAACGCATAAAAAAACAATACGACATATGAAAACCTTTACCGGATTATTCACGGCCTTGAGCCTGGGCGCCCTTCTCCTGACGGGCTGCGTCAACGAAGAACCGCCCTACAAGAATGCAGGGAGCGGAGAGGAAACCTCCGCCTCGACAGGCTACCTGAGCGGTGCAATGAGCCTGCGCGTAATCTACGACTCGGAAACCGACACCCAGTCCGACGACACGCAGGATGAAACGCAGGACAAAACCCGGACAGCCCCCGCAACCGACGACTACCGGGTGAAGATCGCCAATGCGAACAACGCCAATATTCCCTTCGAAGGCTCCTATGCGGAGCTGAAGGCCGCACTCGAAGCCGGACCGATGGAGTTGCCGGTCGGCAACTACGAACTCTCGGTCTGCTCGCACCGCACGGAGGAGATCCCGAGTGCAGCCTGGAACGATCCGGTCTACAGCGGCTCCTACTCCTTCTCGATCTCCAAGGGCTCCACAACCCCGATCGAGGAGATCGTCTGCACGCTGCAGAACATCAAGGTGACGCTGCTCTGCTCGGCCGACCTGGCCGCCCAGCTCGCCAATGACACGAAAGCCATCGTGTCGCTGGGCTCGGCATCGCTGGAATTCGGCAAGGAGTACTGGGACGGGCAGCAGGCCGCCTTCTTCATGCCGGAGGCGGAGACAAACGACCTCGAGTTTCTCCTCAGCGGCACCTTCGTCGAGGGTGGAGAGGTGAAATTCAGCAAGAAGATCCCGGGAGTCCGGGCCGGACAATGGCGCAAGATCGAACTCGTCATCGCCTACGCCGATCAGGGCAATATCAAATTCGACATCCAGGTCGACAGTTTCGTGCTCGATGACACGATCACGATCAACGGAAGCGAGGGTCTCTGGGAATCCATCTACGAAGAGAGACCGATCGTCGAGGCCCCGACCCTCGGCTGGACCGGACATGAACTCGGGGAACCGTTCCAACTGAAGGCCTCGATGTTCGACGGGCAGAATCACTGCTCGGAGCCCTTCGAAATCACGGCCTCGGTCCCCGGCAGGATCGCCCGCTTCGACGTTGCCATTTCGTCGACCAGCAACGACTTCATGCAGTCGCTCCGAAGCCTCGGCATCGAGCAGTTCGACCTCTGCGCGATCTCCGGACAGCAGGCTACGATTCTCCAGGGCTTCGGATTCCCCGTCGGCGAGGGTGTCAAGGGCCAGACGGCCAAGACCTTCTACATCGGCGGGCAACTCCCCTGGATGCTCTATGCCTTCGACGGGACCCATACCTTCGACGTCTCGGTCACGGACGAGGAGGGGCAGCAGACCGCAGCCTCGCTCATTCTCCGGGTCGACAAGGCCAACGAGGAGGGCGGAAGCGACAATGCCCCGACGGTTGTCATGCAGGGCTGGGACATCACACAACCCTATGAGCTCGCAACCAACGATCCGGTGCGTGTCGACATCTCGGCACC
>CALUIG010000178.1 GCA_944320625.1 uncultured Alistipes sp. | reverse complement strand
CATGGGTTTGCTTTCAGTTGGTTATGTACTCGGGGGTTCGACTGCAAAAATACAAAAAATATGCAGCCTTCTGGTTTTCGGAGCAAAGATGGAACTGAAAACTGAAAGGAATCTGGAATTGGACGGGAAAATCCGCTTTTCGGTTCCGTTTTCCCGACCTTGGATCCAGACCGATCCCTGCCGGTCAGAGGCCTGCGACACCTTGCATACGGTCTCTATGCGCGGGCGTCAGGGTGTTCCGGTTGTTCCCCGAAACGGGAAACCGCCCGGTCTCCGGCATCTTGCAGGAGCCTCCGGAGTCGTATCCCGGTTGTTGCGGGGCGCTTTACGACGGGTCGAAGAGTTGCGGGAAGAGCATCACGGCCAACGGCAGGTAATCCCCCAGGTCGTCTCTCAACAGCCGCAGGCACCGTTGGATTTCGCGTGTCACTTTCCTCACTGAGATCCGGTGTGTATTTGCTATCTCCTGGTAGGTTTTCCCCTCGAAGCGGTTTGCCATGAAGATCTGCGCCGACAGTTCGGGCATTTCGGCCAGGCGGTTGCGGAAGATCTCCTCGACTTCGGTCCGGAAGAGTATTTTTGCCAGGTCGCACTCTTCGAGTGCGGCCAGATTTTCCCGGATATTCCGCAGTCCGAGCCGGTAGATCTGCTGGTGGGTTTGCAGGTGCTGCTGGCGTTCGCGCAGGGCGTCGATACATTTGTGCCGGACGATTCCCAGGATGTAGGCCGGGACATTGTCCGTTGTCGACCCGATCTCCAGGCGTTTTTCCCAACAGTGCATGAAGCAGTCCGTCACCAGGTCTTCGGCCAGAGCCCGGTCCCGCAGATAGGAGCATGCAATGAGCACGAATCGCGGCTTGTACTCGGCATACAGCCGGTCGAAATCCTGCATATCCATCTTCTGAGGCATCTTCGGTCGTTGGGAATTGAGCATTCAAAGTTAAGATTTATTCCGGTAAAAAATGCAAATCGACTTTGTGAAATCTTTAAGTTGCAGACGGACAGCGATATGCAGCATCGCTTCGGATTCCGGACTGTTCTTAAAAAAAATTATTTGACAAAATTGCCTGAAAAAGGGGGTAAAGAGGGCCGGTCTCAACCGACTATATGATAAACCGGCGATCGTATGGCCGGTACATGGAAAGCGAAAAACATGGATCAGGAACTTTTATTCAGTTATTTCCGGGGCGAGACGACCCCGCAGGAGGAGGAGCGCATCCTGGCCTGGATCGAGGCGTCGGATGCCAACCGGCGGGAATTCCGCCAGGCCCACGTCTTGTTTGCGGGTCTGGCGCTCTATGCGTCGGATGCGGCATCGACCTGTGCAACCGGCTCCGGGAGGCGGTGGATCGGGCGTCGGATCCTCCGTTACAGCGTCCGGGTGGCTGCTGCCGTGGTATTGGTGCTTGGGGCGGCCTATTTCGGCAAGGCGTATTACCACCGTTCGCTGTCGGAGCAGCCGACGCGGATCTCCGTACCGGCGGGACAGCGGATGCAGTTGACGCTGGCCGACGGTACGTGCGTGCAGCTCAATTCGGGGACGACGCTCGAGTATCCGGTAGTTTTTGCCCGTGAGGCCCGTCGGGTGAGACTGTCGGGCGAGGCGATGTTCGAGGTGGCGCCCGATTCGGAGCATCCCTTTGTGGTTGAGACCTTTGCTTCGGATATCCGGGTGTTGGGCACGAAGTTCAACGTGCGGGCCGACGAGTCGCAGGCCTGTTTTTCGACCACTCTGGTGGAGGGCCGGGTCCAGGTCACCAGCCGTCTCCAGCCTTCGGAGACCCTTCTCCTGGAGCCCAACGACATGGTGACGCTGGCGGACGGACGTCTTTACAAGAAGCGGGTCACGGACTTTTCCGATCTGTGTTGGACCGAGGGGTTGATCCATTTGAAGAAGATGCCCTTCGAGGAGTTGATGCGGGTCTTCGAGCGGGCGTTCGGAGTCCGGATCCGGATCGAGCGTACGACCATGCCGCATATCGATGTGGTGAGCGGGGAGATCCGCATTTCGGACGGCGTGGACTATGCGCTTCACGTGTTGCGGCTGGTATCCTCGGAGTTTACCTATACGCGCGATGAGAAGACCAATGAGATCGTGATCCGATAGCGCGGTTAAGATGAGGTTGAACCGAAAAACAGATTTGCCTATGGATAGATGACGGAGCCCTACGCAATTTCCAGGCTGTTATCGAAAAAAAGGTCTGCGAATCCACCAAATTCGCAGACCGGAGATAATAGTCCACTTAAAACTCAGTAACCTATTATCCTTAATTCTACAAAAGTATGGAAAAAACAGGATTCACCCAAAAAATCGGGAAACTGTTTCTACTTGCCTTACTTGTTTGTTCCGGTTTTGCCGTCCTCCCGGCAAGGGCCCAGACGGCCCGTATTACGCTCGACCTGCAACAGGCGACGCTGGAACAGGCAATGAACGAGATCAAAAATCAGACCCGTTATCTTTTTATCAACCGGAACGTCGAGAGCCTGGAGCGCCACAGGGTGAGCATCCGGGTTTCGAATGAACCGATCCTTCAGGTTCTGGACAGGATCTTCACGCCGTTCGACATCGCCTTTTCGATCGACGGGCGGAGTATTATCCTCACCCGGCGGGATCGTCCGGACCTGACGTCGGTCTCCGTCCGGGGACGGGTGACCGATCCGAACGGAGTGCCGATCGTTGGGGCCTCGGTCATTGTGCGGGGCACGACGGTGGGTGTTTCGACCGATCCCGAAGGGCGTTTTTCGCTGGAGGTTCCGGCCCCGGCATCGCAGCAGACCCTGGAGATCAGCTACCTGGGCTATGAGACGGCGACGGTGGCGGTCGGGTCGCGCACGAACTTTACGGTCACCCTGCAGGAATCCACCTCGGAGATCGAACAGGTCGTGGTGACGGCCCTGGGCATCAAGCGCGAGGAGAAGGCGCTGTCGTACAACGTCCAGCAGATCGGCGCCGAGGAGATCACCACCGTGAAGGATGCGAACTTCATGAATTCGCTGGCGGGCAAGGTGGCCGGTGTGACGATCAACGCCTCGTCGTCGGGCGTGGGCGGTGCCACGAAGGTGGTGCTGCGCGGTAACAAGTCGATCTCGCAGTCGTCGAATGCGCTGTACGTCATCGACGGTATCCCGATGTATAATTTCGGCGGAGGCGGCGGCACGGAGTTCGATTCGAAGGGCGAAACGGAGTCCATTGCCGACATCAACCCCGAGGACATCGAGTCGATTTCGGTACTGACGGGTGCGGCAGCTGCCGCCCTCTACGGTTCGAACGCCGCCAACGGTGCGGTGATGATTACGACGAAGAAGGGGCAGGCCGGGGCTTTGAAGGTGACGCTTTCGAGCAACACGGAATTCCTGAATCCTTTTGTACTGCCAGAGTTCCAGAACCGCTACGGCACGGGACTCAACGGTACGAATTCCGGTTCCGCCGTGTATAGCTGGGGGCAGAAACTCACCCC
>CALUIG010000177.1 GCA_944320625.1 uncultured Alistipes sp. | reverse complement strand
ACCGTCGGTTCGTTACGATCCCCACTCTCAGGCTTCGATTCGGGAGTCCTTCAGTCCGAGGAAGTAGAGGATACCGTCGAGTCCGATGGTCGAAATGGATTGCCGGGCCGTTGCCTTGACCTTCGGTTTTGCGTGGAATGCGATACCGAGTCCTGCGAGGTTGAGCATCGGAAGGTCGTTTGCACCGTCACCGACGGCTACGGACTGTGCGATATTGATCGATTCGAACTGACAGAGCAGTCTGAGGAGTTCGGCCTTTCTACGACCGTCGACGACCTCTCCGAGGTAGCGTCCCGTCAGTTTTCCGTTTTCGATTTCGAGTTCGTTTGCATAGACGTAATCGAACCCGTACTTCTGCCGGAGGTAGTTTCCGAAGTAGGTGAATCCACCGGAGAGGATTGCGGTCTTGTATCCGACGCGTTTGAGGATCGTCATCATGCGTTCGAGGCCTTCGGTGATGGGGAGGTTGTGGGCGATCTCCTCCATGACGGATTCATCGAGCCCCTTGAGGAGCGCGACCCGTTTTGTGAAGCTCTCGCGGAAGTCGATTTCTCCGCGCATGGCGCTTGCGGTTATTTCCCGGACCTGGGCGCCGACTCCGGCCCGTTCCGCGAGTTCGTCGATGACCTCTGTTTCGATGAGCGTGGAGTCCATGTCGAAGCAGATGAGGCGACGGCTTCGGCGGTATATGTCGTCTTTCTGGAACGATACGTCGAGTCCGAGTTCCGAGAGGTTCATGAAAGCCTCGTGCATGTTGCTTCTTTCCTCGTCGGAGAGGGAACCTCTGACGGATAGTTCAATACAGGATTTTGCGGCGCGGTTGTCCTCCTTGAGCGGCATACGTCCGGTAAGTCGTTTGATGGCGTCGATATTCAGCCCGTGCTGGGTGACGACCTTTGTGACTTCGGCGATGTGCCGGGCGGTGACGGTTCGTCCGAGGAGGGTCAGAATGTATCGGTTTTTCCCCTGTCGTTCCACCCAGGCGTTGTATTTTTCTTCGGAGATGGGGGTGAATCGGATCATTACCCCGAGTTCCGTAGCCTTGAACAGGAGTTCCTTCATGATGCTGCCGGACTTGTCTGCCGAGGTTTTGATCAGGATTCCGAGCGTCAGGGACTGGTGGATGTTGGCCTGTCCGATGTCGAGGATAAATGCGTTGTATCGGGCGAGGATCTCGGTCAGGGAGGAGGTCATTCCGGGCTTGTCCTCACCGGAGATGTTTATCTGAATGATTTCGACGTTGTTCTGCATGGTTTCACGAAGGGAGTTTTAGATGTTTCGGTAAAAAGCATAGACAAAGTTAATAAAGTTCTGGTTTTTTTGGCTATTTTTGCACGATAAAATGGGTAAAGGTGCTGTAAAAAAACGGTTTCGGACGTATTTTTGCAGGTTAAGAACGAAAACGCCGAAAAAAAGATATGTGGACAATATTAGCCGCCGAAGCTCCATCCGCGCCGCTCATGGTGCCGGACAGTGTGCAGAAGGCGAATTTTGCGGAGGCGGTCCATCGCCTTGTAAACCTGGATTTCGGGGAGATGCTCCGGAATCTGTTGTCGGAGTCGCTGTGGGTTGTGGTCAAGATCCTGATCGCGCTTGTGATCTATTACATAGGTCGGTGGGTTCTTCACCGGCTGGTCCGCCTGATCGACGTTGCGATGGATCACCGGAACGTGGACGAATCGTTGCGGGCGTTTACCCGGAGTTCGGTGCGGGCTGTATTCATGCTTCTTCTGCTGTTGATCGTCGTATCGACGCTTGGGGTGAACGTGACGTCGTTGATCGCCGTTGCATCGGCCGCGACCCTGGCCATCGGTATGGCCCTGAGCGGTACGGCCCAGAACTTTGCGGGCGGTGTTATGATCCTGCTGATGAAGCCCTACCGTGTGGGTGACTACATTTCGGCACAGGGACAGTCGGGAACGGTTCGAGAGATCAAGCTCTTCTCGACGGTGATTACGACGACGGACAACCAGACGATCTATATTCCGAACAATTCGATCGCCACGGCAATTATCGACAACTACTCGACGGCGGAGCTTCGGCGAGTGGACTGGACGGTCGGGATTTCGTACGGAGACGACGTGGATACGGCCCGAGCGGTGATTCTGGGGATGCTGAAAGCGGATTCCCGGATCTTGTCGGATCCGGAGCCCGTGGTGTGGGTTGCGGCCCTGGCGGACAGTTCTGTGAACCTGACGATCCGAGCCTGGACGCGGAACGAGGATTACTGGAAAGTGTTCTACGAGCACAACGAGGAGTTCTACAAGGAGTTGCCGAAACGGGGTCTGAGTTTTCCGTTTCCGCAGATGGACGTGCATGTTAAAAACGAGTAAAGGGAGGTTCGCTCCAGGATGCGGACCTTCAGATCAATAAGCAATCGAACCAAATCAGGAAGAAACTATGGAACTGAAAGAGATTCTGGCCATATCGGGCCAGCCCGGCTTGTATAAATACGTAGCGCAGTCGACGCGGGGAGTGATCGTGGAGTCGCTCTTGGACGGTCGTCGGATGAACGCCTCGGCAAATGCTCGAGTTAGTGCGCTGTCCGAGATTTCGATGTTCACCGAGGGGGATGACATCGCCCTGGCCGATGTTTTCACCCGCATTTATGCCCATACGGGCGGACAACCGGCCATTGATCCGAAATCGAGTCCCGAGGCATTGAAGGCGGCCTTTGCGGAGGTTCTACCCGAATACGACCGAGACCGGGTTCACGTTTCGGACATCAAGAAGTGCTTTTCGTGGTACAATCTGCTGGTAAGCGTGGGCTTTACGGAGTTCAAGCTGCCGACGGAAGGGGAAGAGTCTTCGGCGCAGTAGCGGACTCGGGGAACCGGGTCTTTGCCGGTCATTAAAAAAGAGAGAAAGGATGGAGCATCAAGCGAAAGTTCTGGCATTGGTTGCGCATGACAACATGAAGCGTGACCTGGCGGAGTGGGTGGACTGGAACAGCGACAAGCTGCGCCGTCACCACCTGGTATGTACGGGGACGACGGGCAAGATGGTCGAGAAGACATTGCAGGACCATCGGGCGACGCACGAAACGGAAGAGGGAACGGTTCCCGAACTGGAAATTACTCTTCTGAAGTCGGGACCTCTGGGAGGGGATCAGCAGTTGGGTTCGATGATTGCCGACGGTCGGATCCACGCGTTGATTTTCTTCTGGGATCCGATGTCTGCGCAGCCGCACGATGTGGATGTGAAGGCGCTGCTGCGTCTGGCGACGCTGTATAATGTTCCGACGGCCGTCAACCGTTCGTCTGCGGACTTTTTGATTTCGTCACCGCTTTTCGAGGATGACGACTACAAACCGGAGGTGAAGGACTACAAGGCCTACATCGAACGGGTCCTGAAATAGCCCATCCCAGAACCAGGGTGGTCGTGGGAAACTCCTGCCCCGGGTACGCATTCCGGCCGACATCCGGGCCGGATCGAGCCTTTGAATTCTGAAATCCATCCGCATCCGGATGGATTTTTTGTGCCTTTCCTCTCCATTCGAGTCCTCTCCATCCGAGTCCTC
>CALUIG010000176.1 GCA_944320625.1 uncultured Alistipes sp. | reverse complement strand
ATCCCCACTGGCAAAAGGCTCCAGGGACCGCGAAATCTCCGGCAACACAAGAGACGGATCAAATCTCGAACACGAAGGGCGAGAGGGCTTTCAGCTCCTCGCCTTTTCCGTGCCCGGCAAAGAGCCCGAAGAGTGCCGAGCCGCTTCCCGACATCGAGGCATACACCGCCCCGGCATCGAGCAGCCGCTCCTTGAAGTTCCGGATCACGGGGTGTGCGGCGAAGACCGACTCCTCGAAGTCGTTGGTCACCACGCCCTGCCACTCCCCGACGGGACGCCGCAAGCGTTCGGAGAGCGGAACCTCCGGAATCCGGGGCCGGACTCCGGCATAGGCCTCACGGGTCGAGACCCCTTCATCGGGCTTGACAATCACGAGTGTCATACCGCTCAGGTCCAGCGGGTAAGGCTCCATCACCTCACCCCGTCCGGTACATAACTGCGGGGTGTTCCTCACGAAGAAGGCCGTATCACTGCCCAGTTCGGCGGCACGGTCGATCAACTCCCCCTCGGAGAGCCCCAGGGCAAAGAGGTCGTTGAGAGCCATGACCACCGCCGTGGCGTCGGCCGATCCGCCGCCCAACCCGGCACCGAACGGCACACGCTTCACCAGCCGGATCCGCACGCCGTCCACGCCGTAGCGACACTGCATCAAATGAAAGGCCTTCAGACAGATATTGTCGTCGGCCGGACAATCCACGGCCAAGCCCTCGGTGCGGAACTCCACACCCGGAATGTCGGTGCGCACGACCTCCACCTCGTCGAAAAGCCCCCGCACGGGATACATGACGGTTTCCAGATCGTGATAACCGTCGGCTCGGCGGCGCAGGATGTCCAGGCCCAGATTTATTTTGCAGTTTGCCCGTAGAATCATACGACAAATATAGTGAAAGGTAAGAGCAGAGGCAAACGAAAACAGCGTTTTCAGGTTTGACTATGCCGAACCGCATCCTATATTCTACAAATATAGTGAAAAGGAGCGCACAGAGCGCGTCGAAGCGCCCATTTTCGGAGGGAATTGCGCCGAACCGTCCTCCGGCTTCCGAAAATATACGAAATTTTCTATTTTTGCCGTATGAAATTCCGCACCGAAATCGAACCGGCGCCGCTCTCCGTGCGCATCGGTTATGACAACCGGATCCTGACCCTCGGGTCGTGCTTCGCGGCACACATCGCCGAACGGCTTGCCGCGGCGAAGTTCCACGTCGCCGAAAATCCGTCGGGAATCCTCTTCAACCCGTTGTCGATCGCCGCAGCGATCCGCAGCTACGCCACTCCCACGCCCGTCACCCGCGAAGAGCTGGGATTCGACGGCGAAGTGTGGTATCACTACGGCTTCCACGGCGACTTCTCGGCTCCGACAGCCGACGAGGCGCTGCGCCGCATGAATGCCGCCCGGCAGGCCGGAGCCGAGGCACTCCGCATCGCAGACCGCGTGATCCTCACCCTCGGTACGGCGTGGGTCTACGAGCACGACGGCAAGGTGGTCGCCAACTGCCACCGGCGCCCCGCCTCGGAGTTTTCGAGAAGACGGATGAGCGTTGCGGAGGTCGTGGAATCCGTCTCCGGACTCGTCGAGGGTCCGCTCGCCGGAAAGCAAATCCTGCTGACCGTCAGCCCCGTCCGTCATCTCGGCGATGGACTCGAAGGAAATGCCGTCAGCAAGGCCACACTCCGGCTGGCCGTCGAGGAGTTGAAGCAGCGCTTCCGGTGCGTGGACTATTTTCCAGCCTACGAGATTCTTACGGATGATCTGCGCGACTACCGCTTCTACGCCGATGACCTGGTCCATCCCGCCCCGCAGGCCATCGCCTACATCTGGGAAAAATTCATCCCCGCAGCACTCGACGACCGGGCCCGGGAACTCCTCCCCGAGGTCGAATCGATCGTCGCCGCAGCCGCCCACCGGCCCCGCAATCCCCACGGCGAAGCCCACCGCACCTTTTGCCGCCGCCAGCTGGAACGCATCGCGGCGCTTCCGGAGATCGATTTTCGGAGCGAAAGCGCGCTTTTCCGGCAATGTATCGAAATAAATTCGTAAATTTGCCGACCATTCAATCCGCAACGATGAACACGCGACTCATTCTGATCCTCATAGCCGCCCTGACGGCATTCCGGACCGCGGCAACGGCCCAACCCCGACTGATCGTGCAGATCGTCGTCGGCTCGATGCGTGCCGGAGACCTCGATCGCTACGCCGCCAACTTCGGAGAGGGTGGATTCCGGCTGCTGACCGAACACGGTACGGTCTATACGGACGCCCGCTACGACTGTCTCCAGACCACGACCCCCGTATCGCTGGCCACACTCGCCACGGGGGCCATGCCCTCGACCCACGGCGTAATCGGACCCCGCTGGATCGACTACACCACCAACCGCACCGTCTCGCTCATTGACGGCCGACAGGGCCCCGGCGCCTACCACCGGATCGCCCCGACGCTGGCCGAAACCCTCTGCCGACACACCTCCGGAAGCCGGGCCGTGACGATCGCCGCCGAGGCCCTGTCGGCCGTCGTACTGGCCGGACATGCCGGCGAGGTCTTCTGGCTCGACTCCCTGCATTGCGGATGGGAAACCTCCCCCTACTACGCCCCCGCCGTTCCGGAATGGATCGAACGCAGCAACCGGGAACGCTACAACCTCTCCTACATCGGGCTCGAATGGCGTTCGCTGTTCGAAAAAGGACGATACGTCAATACGCGCCAGCACGACATCGTCCTCTCCGGGCGCAACAAAAAGGAGAAGGATACAAACGGCAGCGGGCGGCTCAAACTCGCAAACGACTACGAACGGATGCTCTATACTCCGGCCGGCAACACCGCCGTACTGGGGCTGGCCAAGCAGGCCATCGCCCAATACCGCCTCGGGGCCGACGCTACGCCCGACCTGCTGAACATCTGTCTCGATTCTCCGCGCCGCATCGCCGAAGCCTACGGACCCGAATCGATCGAGGTCGAAGACATGTATTACCGGCTGGACCGCGATCTGGCCGACTTCCTGACCTTCGTTTTCGCCCAGGTCAAGGATCGGGACGTCCTGGTCGTCGTAACCTCGGACCACGGTACCAGTCCCTCGTACGACGCCGGGAACGAAACCGCCGAACGCTTCAACAGCCGGCAGTTCGAGGTGATCGTCAACGGATTCCTCAACGTTCGATACGGCACGGGAAACTGGGTCGCAGGGTACAGCGACAAGTCTCTGTGGCTGAATCACAACCTCATTTATGAACGGGGGTTGAACCTCGCCGAAGTGCAGAACGAAGTGGCGATCTTCGCCATGCAGTTCAGCGGCGTGTCGCACGCCCTGGCCGCCTCGGCCATGCGGACGAGTTACTTCGGAAGCGGGTATGCCCGCAAGATGCAGAACAGCTTCTATCCGAGGCGTTCGGGAGACGTGATTCTCAATCTGATGCCCGGCTGGATCGAGGAGCAGGAGCGATGCTGGTCGATGTCCGGATCGATGTACGGGTACGACACCGAGGTCCCGCTGCTCTTCTACGGAGAGGGGGCCGGGGCCCTGCGCGTAAACCGCCGCGTGGAGATGACCTCCGTGGCCCCGACACTGGCCCGGGTGGCCGGAGTGCGTGAGCCCGCCGCCGCGGAGGGGAGCGTGCTGGAGGAGATCGTGGAGATGTAGGGAGTCGCAGGTGGCACCGAAGATAATGGCGCAG
>CALUIG010000175.1 GCA_944320625.1 uncultured Alistipes sp. | reverse complement strand
CGGCTGTCGAGACGCAGCACCGAGGGGATGCAGCATGCCGCCAGACCCAACAGAGTGATCAGGCTTCCCGAGATGATGAAGGTTGTCGTCAGACCGACCCGCTCGGCCAGGAATCCCGCACTCAACAGTCCGATGGCCGAGGGCAGCAGCCCGAAACTGCGGTAGAGTGACAGCACGCGTCCCAGCAGTCCCGCCTCGATCCGCGTCTGGAGCACCGAGACGAACGAGGCATTGAAAACGCTGCTTGAAACTCCGGCCGCCGCGGTCAGTGCGACGAACCAGTAGAACCCCGATACGGGAAGCAGCCCCGAGAAGAGAAACGAAAGTCCGACGACCAGATACATCAGGTTGATCAGGATGATCCGGTTGACCGGATAGTTGCGAGCTCCCATGATGGCCCCTCCGAGCAGGGCTCCGCCACCCCAGATGATCTCCACGAAACTCATCTCCCAGGTTCCGCCGCCGAAGTGGTCGAGCGTCATCAGCGGGAACAGAACCCCGACGGGCATGATCAGGAACCAGATGGCAATGGCCACTCCGAAGAACCATCCCAGACCCGGTTTTGAGTGCATGGCGGCGAATCCCTCCCGGAATTCCCGCCACAGATCCGGGCGGTGTTCCGGGTGTTCCGGATTCGGGATCCGGACGAAGAGCAGTGTCGTGCAGGCGACAAGTGCCCCCAGAACGTCCAAGAGCAGGATGTTTCCGATCGAGGTGAGGCTCAGCAGCAGGGCTCCGAGGGCCGGACCTGCGAGGTCCGAAAGCGATGTGATTACCTGATTGACCCCTGCGATGCGTGAGAGTTGCGCCTGCGGGGCCAGGAGCGGCACCGAGGCCTGCATGGCCGGGACATGGAAGGCCGAACCTACCGAACGGCACGCCAGCAACAGATAGATGTGCCATAATTCCGCCGCATCGACCCAGAACAGCACGGCCAGTCCCAGGGTGCAGAGGGCGATGAAACTGTCGGCGAGAATCATCGTGCGCTTGCGGTCCCACCGGTCGATGTAGACTCCGATGAAGAGCCCCAGGATGGCTTGCGGCAGCATCCCGGCAATGGCCGACACGGCCAGCACCTCGGCCGAACGGGTCTCGACGCTCATCCAGAAGATGATTGCGTAGGCGACAATCGAACTGCTGAGGATCGAGACCAGCTGTCCGCTCCAGATGATGACGAAGGTGCGTTTCCAGGTCTGCATGGGTCGGGGTGTAGGGTACGCGGAGGCGCGGGATCGTTGTTTTATATATAAGGTATTCGTAAAAAAACGGCGGGCACCCCGAGGGTGTCCGCCGTGCTAAACCCCTCGTGAAAAGGGTTATTTAACTGCGTTAACTATTGCCTCGAATGCCTTCGGCTCGTTCATTGCCAGATCGGCCAGGACCTTGCGGTTCAGGACGATGCCTTTGGCGTTGAGTTTGCCGATGAATTGCGAATAGGTCATTCCCTGGGCGCGGACTGCAGCGTTGATACGCATGATCCACAGCGAACGGAATGTCCGCTTCTTGAGCTGGCGGTGTGCATAGGCATAGCACAAGCCTTTCTCGACCGTGTTTTTCGCAACGGTCCATACGTTTCCCCTTGAACCAAAGTTGCCTTTGGCAAGTTTCAAAACTTTCTTTCGACGTGCGCGTGACGCAACAGCGTTTACTGAACGTGGCATAATGTAAAGTTTTTAGAGGACTGCCAGCGATACGGTTCTCCCGTATTCTTCGGGGCTGGTTTGTCCCGGTTTGTGATTGTTTGTGCCCTTGCGGGCGGGTTTTCGAGTCGGGTTGTCTCTCGGGCTGGGTCTTGCCTTTTCAGGTTTCCCGTTGTCAGGGTTTTCAGGTCTCTCCTTGTCAGGTCTCCCTCACCCCCCCCCTTGGTCGGCGCCCCGACGGGCGGCTATCCGCGAATCTTCCGGTGGATTACTTCACCAGCAGGTTCTTGATCTTGGCCTCGTCGGCCGCAGATACGGTGCCCGAATAGCAGAGGTTCCGTTTCTGCTTCGTCGTCTTTTTGGTCAGGATGTGACTGTGATAAGCGTGTTTACGCTTGATCTTTCCTGTGCCGGTGAAGGTAAAGCGTTTCTTCGCCGCGGCATTGGTTTTCATTTTCGGCATTGTCGTAAACAGTTAATTAGTTAAACATAGCCTGCAAAAGTACGAAATTTTTCGCTTCCCGCAATCTTTTGATGTAAAAACTTTGAGAACTCGGCCTTTTTTCGTAATTTGTAGGGTCAAAAAAATGTTGCGTCATGAGGATTGGTAGCTGGTGGTTCGCATTGCTTGCCGCGGTCGGGGCAATGCCCGGGGTTTGGGCCCAGGAACCTGCGATGCAGACCGTGGGCATCGAATTGAAGGGCGATACGATGGTTTACCGGACGATTGCCGTACAGGGGCGTCGTTTCCCGGGATCTCGCGGCCGCGCCTGGTCCGGATACACCCATACGCCCTGGAGCCCCGAGCAGAAACTCTTTGCGCTGTCGAAATTCTGGATGGAGATGCGGCGCAATTATGCCTATATGGACCGGTTCGGGGTCCAGCGTTGGGATTCGCTCTACCGGTCGCTCATCGTTCCCGTGCAGCAGACCCGTAACGATGTGGAATTCTATCGTTTGCTGGAGGGCCTGTGCGCCACTCTGCATAACGAGCAGACCTTTATCAGCCACAGCCGCAATTTCCCGCAGACCTCCGTGCATTTCGAGGAGGGCTGGACCCTGAGGTTGATGGATGTCGGAGGGCATGTTGTTGTCTCCGAGGTCAGCAGTGACAAGGCGGCGATTCTGCCTCCCGGTTCCGAACTCCTCTCCGTGGACGGCCGGCCCGTCGAAGCGAAGCTCGGAGAGGTGATGTTGCGCGTCTCGGCATCGACGGATCGGGTGCGGCGCCGCCTTGCGGTCGAGAAGTTGCTGCTCGACCTGCTCGGAACTCCGCATGAGGTGCTTTTCCGGCGTCCGGATGGTACGGAGGGTTCCGTGCGGCTCGTCAACGGCCGGCACGAGGAGGGGCAGGATCCGCATTGCCTTGCGCTGCCCGGACGGAGCTGGGACGAATTGCACGAGGATTTCCGGCTGACGTGGTATCCCGGCGATGTGGCCTGTCTGAAGATCGGCTCGTTCCGGCCCGGACGGCTCTTCAAGGCTTTCCACAATGCCTTCCCGGAGGTTCGGGCCCGGGCCCGGAAACTCATCCTCGACCTGCGTTGCAACGACCGGGGCAGCAATTACATGGCTGCGGAGCTTCTTTCGCATCTGACCCGGGATACGGTTCTTTACGGCCCCGTATCGCGGACCCGGATCTACGACGCGGGCCTCTCTTCGTGGGGGGCCGGGGCGCTTCCCGAAGATACGGTCCGCAATGCCCGTGTACGGACCGCCTATCAGCACTATAACGACGAAGCCTTCTCCGAACCCGAACGGAGCGAGTACCGTTTCCCGCAGAACCGCGACGAAACACTGGTCGTACCGACCGTGATCCTGGTCAACGACGCTACGGGAGGTGCTGCCGAGTCGTTCCTGGCCATTGCGGCGTCGCAGCCTCACATGTCGACGGTCGGAACCTCCACGTCGGGGTGTGCCGGAACCGTTGCGTATTACGAATTGCTTCCGGGCCTGCGGTGTGGCATCTGCACCCGGGAGGTGCGCCTCTCCGATGGCAAGGTGTTTGTGGGCCGGGGAATCGCCCCCGACGTTGTGGTGGAGGATACGATGCAGGATCTGCTCTCGGGCCGCGATGCCGCCCTGGAAAAAGCC
>CALUIG010000174.1 GCA_944320625.1 uncultured Alistipes sp. | reverse complement strand
GTGCGGGGGCTTTTTCGGTGAGGCGGGGCGGCCGGGCCTCCCTCTCTTGTCGGGACCTTCCCGGCAGCGGCTATTCGGCCTCGATCTTCAGGGTGAAGCCGCCTCCGGGAGCCAGGTGTACGGCGAACGGCCGGCCCGTGTCGATCCGGAGCTCCTCCCGCTTGTAGTCTGAAGCCTTGCGGTCGGCATTCACACCGTCGCGGAAGAGTTCGGCCGTGCGGTTTCCGCCGAGGAACGAGAGATCGATCTCCAGGTCGCGGGGCGTCCAGTCGGTGATACCTCCGATATACCAGGTCGAACCCTTGCGGCGGGCGGTGACGATGTATTCGCCGATCTCGCCCGCCAGGATCCGGGTCTCGTCCCAGACGGTCGGAATGGCGGCGATGAAACGCGTGCATTCGGGCTCCCTGAGGTAGTTTGTCGGGGAGTCGCAGAGCATGTTCAGCGGGGAGTCCAGCACGATGTAGAGCCCGAGCTGGTGGCAGCGCGTGCCCTGGCTCATGGGTTCCGAGTAGCAGGCCCGGAAACTCTTCCGCGCGGCGTTGAGCATGGCTCCCTGGGTGTAGTCCATGGGACCTGCGACCTGGCGGATGAAGGGTATCGTCGCATCGTACTCCATCTGGTCCACCTGGGGTGCGCACCATTTCATCTGTTCGAGTCCGTGTACGCCCTCGAAGTTGAGCACGTTGGGCCACGTGCGGTTCAAGCCGGCGGGTTTGTGGGTTCCGTGGAGGTCCAGCAGCAGCCGGTACCGGGCGGCGGTTTCGGCGGCACGGTGGTTGAAGGCGGTCATCTGCTGGTCGTCGCGGTCCATGAAATCGACCTTGAAACCCTTGACCCCCATTTCCGCATAGTGGCGGCAGACCTCTTCCATGTCGCGATCGAAGGCGTAATACCCGGCCCAGAGGATGATTCCGACATTTCGGGCGGCCCCGTACTCGACGAGTTCGCGCAGATCGATCTCCGGTACGACCTGCATCAGATCGGCCTGCAGGTTGACGGCCCATCCCTCGTCGAGGATTACGTATTCGATACCCTGCGAGGCTGCAAAGTCGATGTAGTGCTTGTAGGTCCGGGTATTGATCCCCGAGCGGAAGTCCACACCGGCGAGGTTCCAGTCGTTCCACCACTCCCAGGCGACCTTTCCGGGCCGGATCCAGGAGATGTCGTCGATCTTCGAGGCTTCGGCCAGCAGATAGCTCAGGTTCGAGGCGGCGAGTTGCGTGTCGTCGCCCACCACGGCCATGCGCCACGGGAAGTTTCTCGGCGCGGCGACTTCGGCCATGTGGTCCTTGCGTTCACGGACGACCATCTGCAGGCGGTTGTGTCCGCCCTGTTCGACCCGGGCGGGGCAGGGGGCGAACAGCCCCGTCAGACGGGTCCCTCCGTCTGCATTGCGGAGATAGAGCCCCGGATAGTCGCACAGGTCGCTCTCCGAAAGGCAGAGTTTCACACCCTCTCCGGCATCCACCACAAGGGGCAGAAAGGCCAACCGTCCGGGATTCATCCGCGAGAGGGGAGCTGTGGTGTAGGTGTTTTCGAACGAGTTGTAGAACTGCGTTTCGAAATCCCCCTCCTTGCCTGTGGCCACATAGGGTACCGTGGCGGTGAAATCCTCCGGAAAGCGGTACTCGACGCATTCGTCCACGATGTTGAATGGTTTTTTCGAACGGTTGATGAAGCGATAGGCCACACCGTCGTCATAGACGCGGAATTCGATCGACCAGTCGCCCTTCATGCGGAGTGTCAGGGCGTTGTACCGTTCGCGGATCGAATCCGCACGGTAGAAGGGCGATGCGATCCTGCGGTCGACACTCGTACGTGAGGCCTTCGCTATGCGGGCATCCGGCCCCCAGGATACACCGTTGTCCAGGCGGAGGGCGACGGGTGAAGCCTCCATCAGCGTACGGTCTTCGCACCGGATGTCGTAGGTGAGCTCCTCTGCGGCCGTGACGGTCGTCTGCAACCGTCCGTCGGGCGATGCGAGGGTGTAGCTTTTCCGGGGCAGCGCCTGGACTGCGGTGGCCAGCAGCACGGCCGCGGCGATCAAAATCGGTTTTTTCATTCGATAGGGAGTTTGGTTTGCATTCAAGGTCAAGATCTATTTTGTAAAAATAATGAAAAAATCCCGGCCGTGCAAACGCTTTTCCCGTTTCCGGCGTCGGCCGTACTCTTCCCGGGACTCTTCCGGGTTGGTTTTCGGGTCCGGAACGCGGCATTTTGCGCGAAAATTTTTACATTTGCAACCATGAAACTCACCTTTCTGGGAACCGGAACCTCGCAGGGGGTGCCCGTGATCGGGTGCCGCTGCCGGGTGTGCACCTCAGCCGACCGGCGGGATCACCGCCTGCGGACTTCGGCAATGGTGGAGACCGGGGATGTGCGGCTCGTGATCGACGCGGGTCCGGACTTCCGCTACCAGATGCTCCGTACGGGCGTGCGTCATATCGACGGCATCCTGCTCACCCACGAACACAAGGACCATATCGGCGGACTGGACGATGTGCGAGCGTTCAATTTTGTGGATTATCCGCCGACGGTTCACCGCGTGGAGATCTACGCCTCGGCGCGGACCGCGGCGTGCGTGCGCAAGGATTTCGACTACGCCTTTGCCCAGGACAAGTACCGCGGAGTGCCGGAGATCCTGCTCCACGAGATCGACGTCGAGCGGCCCTTTACGGTTGGGGGCGTCGAGATCCTTCCCGTCTCGGGACACCACTCCGAACGCTTCACCGTGACGGGTTACCGGATCGGACGGCTGGCCTATCTGACGGACTTCAAGACGATCGAAGACGTGGAGGTGGAGAAGCTCCGGGGTGTTGAGGTGCTGGTGGTCAATGCGCTTCGCTTTGCGGAGCACTATTCGCACTTCAACGTGGCGGAGGCGCTGTCTCTGATCCGTCGGGTCGGGCCTCGTGAGGCGTGGCTGACGCACATGTCGCACGACATCGGTCTGCAGGCCGAGACGGAACGGATGCTGCCGCCGGGAGTGCATATGGCATACGATACGCTGGAAATCGAAATCGAAGAGTAAACGAACGATATGAAGACATTGAAAGATCGTGTGATCGTCATCACGGGAGCTTCGTCGGGGATCGGCGAGGCGATGGCGAAGGTTTATGCGGCGCAGGGCGCGAAGGTGGTCCTCGGAGCCCGGAGCGTGCAGAAACTGCAACTGCTGGCGGGCGAGATCCGTACGCAGGGTGGTCAGGCCGCCTATTGCGGGGTCGACGTGACGCGGCCCGAGGAGTGCCGGGAACTGATCGAGACGGCCGTCCGGGAGTTCGGACGTCTGGATGTGCTGATCTGCAATGCGGGGATCTCGATGCGGGCCCTTTTCGACGATGTGGATCTGGAGGTGCTCCATCGCCTGATGGACGTGAATTTCTGGGGTACGGTCAACTGTTGCAAGTATGCGCTGCCGTATCTGCAACAGTCGAAGGGTTCGATTGTGGGCATCTCGTCGGTGGCGGGGCTGCACGGACTCCCCGGACGCACGGGTTATTCGGCCTCGAAATACGCCATGACGGGTTTTCTGGAGACGCTCCGCATCGAGAATCTCAAGAAGGGTCTTCATGTGATGATTGCCTGCCCGGGGTTCACGGCTTCGAACGTGCGTTTCTCGGCGTTGACGGCCGACGGGTCGCAGCAGGGTGAGACCCCGCGCGACGAGTCGAAGATGATGACCGCTGCGGAGGTGGCCCGGATCGTGGGGCGGGGGATTGTGCGGCGGAAGCGGCTGTGTCTGATGGAG
>CALUIG010000173.1 GCA_944320625.1 uncultured Alistipes sp. | reverse complement strand
TGAAGTTACCTCCGCCCACAAACCCCGCCTCTTAGGCGGGCGGGAGCGCAGAACTGGATCGGAAACCCCTTGAAGTTTCCTTCGCCCCTAAACCCCGCCTCTTAGGCGGGCGGCTCTTAGGCGGGTGGACTCCCGAAACAAAAAGAGGGGACCCTCACAGGTCCCCCCTCTTCTTGTTCCGGAGCTCCGGCAACTATACCAGTTTCAGATCCTGCTTGATACCTTCGATCTTGGCATCCAGTTCGCCCAAAACCTTGTCGTAGTCCGCTACCGACGGCAGTGCGGCCTTCACTCCGAAGTAGAACTTGATCTTCGGCTCCGTACCCGAAGGACGTACCGAAACCTTCGTCCCGTCCTCCGTAAACCACTGGAGCACGTTGCTCTTCTCCTCGGTAATCGGCGTCTTCGCACCCGTCTTCACATCCGTCGTCTCCGACGTGAGGAAGTCGTTGATCTTCACAACCGGCGAGCCGAGAATCGTCTTCGGCGGGTTCGTCCGGAAGTCCACCATCATCTGCTGGATCTGCTCGGCGCCCTCCTTACCCTTGCGGACTACCGACACGAGTCCTTCGCGGAAGAAACCGTACTTCACATAGAGCTCCTGCAGCCACTCGTAGAGCGTCAGACCCATCGTGTCACGAGCCCATGCCGCAGCCTCCGCAGCCAGCGAGCAGGCCGAAACCGCATCCTTGTCACGCACGTAATCGCCGCCCAGATAACCGAACGACTCCTCGCCGCCGCCGATATACTTCGTCTTGCCCTCGTTCTCGCGGATGATCTTCGCAATGTACTTGAAGCCCGTGAGACAGTCGTAGCACTTCACGCCGAAATGCTCCGCGACGGCATTGGCCATCTGTGAGGTCACGATCGTCTTCACCACATACTGATTCCCGTCCAGGGCACCACGCTCGGCCCAGCGCGTCAACTGGTAGCTCATCAGCAGCACCAGCGTCTGATTGCCGTTCAGCAGCACGTACTCGCCCTTCTTGTTGCGCAGGGCCACGCCGATACGGTCCGAGTCGGGGTCCGTAGCCAGAACCAGGTCGGCACCCTCCTTGGCCGCCAGGTCGATGGCCATCGACATCGTCTTGCGCTCCTCGGGGTTCGGGGATTCCACCGTCGGGAAGTTGCCGTCGACAACGGCCTGCTCCTTGACCATGATCACGTTCGTGAAGCCGAACTTCTTCAGCGACGCCGGAACCAGACGTACGCCTGCGCCGTGCATCGGCGAGTAGACGATCTTCATGTCGTGGTACTTCGCAACGCTCTCCGGCGACAGCGACAGCTCATGGATCCGGTTCAGGTAGATTTCGTCGAACTTCTCGTCCAGGATCGTGATCTTCTCCGGGTGCAGGCCCGTGAGGACCATATCCACGTCGGTGATCTTCTCCACCTCGGCGATGATGTTCTTGTCATGCGGAGCCGTCACCTGGGCACCGTCCGTCCAGTAGGCCTTGTAACCGTTGTACTCCTTGGGGTTGTGCGACGCTGTCACGACCACTCCCGAGTGGCATTTCAACTCGCGGATCGCAAAGCTCAGTTCCGGGGTCGGACGCAGTGCGTCGAAGAGGAAAACGTCAAAGCCGTTCGAAGCGAAAATGTCTGCCACGCGTTCGGCGAACATCCGCGAATTGTTGCGGCTGTCGTGCGCCACGGCCACACGGACCTGTTCGCCCGCAAAGTTCTTCTTCAGGTAGTTCGAAAGTCCCTGCGTGGCGGCGCCCACCGTATAGACGTTCATGCGGTTCGAGCCCACGCCCATGATGCCGCGAAGGCCGCCCGTACCGAATTCCAGGTCCTTGTAGAAGCTCTCGACAAGCTCCTTCATATCGTTATCCATCAGATACTTGACCTGTTTCTTCGTCTCTTCGTCGTAGTGTCCGTCAAGCCAGGACTGGGCTTTCTTCAATACCAGTTGTTCCAGTTCGTTTGCCATAGTTTTTATTGGTTTTATTTATAAAATTGGATCCGTCTGTCCCAAAAATTTTATATGCAAATATAACAAATAAAATTCGATTATTCAATATCAACAAGTTAAATTTCCACCTCCGGAAACCGTTGTTTTTCTATATATAAAAAAAGGAGATTTGCAACCCAATTTCAAAAATCTTTTTGCAAAATTATTCACAACTTTGTCTCGTCAAAAACAGAGTAACCCTCCGACATGTTAAACAATACGCAGACATATAGCGATATGTGGCAACACTGTCTGGACCAGATCAAGGCCCGGACCTCCGAAGAGGAGTTCCAAAAGTGGTTCCAGCCCATCGTGCCGCTCGAATTCGACGGCACGACGCTGCGTCTGAGGGTACCCAACGAAAGCTACGTACGACAGATCGAGAAGAACTATATCCCGTTCCTCAAACCCATCATCTCGCAGCTTTACGGACAGCAGACCCGGCTCCACTATGCCGTGCCCAGAACCTCCGCAACAACGGTCCCCGTGGCCGCTGATGCCGATACCACGGCCATCAAGCGATTCATCACGCAGACCGATACCGCAAATATAAAAAATCCTTTCGTATTCCCGGGGCTCAAGAAGATCAGCATTGATCCCCAACTGAATCCGAACCTCACCTTCGCAACATTCATCGAGGGTGAATGCAACCGACTGGCCCGCTCGGCCGGCATGTCCGTGGCCGTAAACCCCGGGAACAACCCCTTCAATCCCCTGTATATATATGGAGATTCGGGACTCGGGAAAACCCATATCGTACAGTCCATCGGACACGAGGTCCGCGAACGGCACCCCGAACTGCAGGTCCTCTACGTCTCGATGAACAAGTTCCAGGCACAGTTCCAGACCGCATACAAGAACGGTGAGATCCCCGATTTCATCCACTTCTATCAGATGATCGACGTACTGATCATCGACGACATCCAGGAACTCACCGGAAAAACCGGAACGCAGAACGCCTTCTTCAACATCTTCAACCACCTCCAGCTCGCCGGAAAACAGCTCATCCTGACCTCCGACAAGCCGCCCGTGGAGCTCAAGGACATCGAACAGCGGCTGCTTACCCGCTTCAAGTGGGGGCTCTCCGCACAGCTCAATACCCCGGACTACGACACCAAGATCAAGATCATCCGCGCCAAGGCACAGAAACTCGGTGCACAGATCTCCGACGATGTCGTAACCTACCTGGCCGACAACATCTCGGCCAACGTGCGCGAGATCGAGGGGGCCTTGTCATCGCTCGTGGCCAATGCTTCGTTCCTCGGACGAAAGATCACCACGTCGCTCGCCAAGGAGATCCTCAAGGTCTACGTGAAGATCAACCAGAAGGAGATCACCATCGACCACATCATCCAGGTGGTCTGCGATCACCTCGGACTCGACTTCGAGCGATTCAACTCCACGGAGCGTACCCGCGAGATCGCACAGGCACGGCAGATTGCCATGTACCTGGCCAAACAGCACACCAAGGCGCCCCTGACGACCATCGGAGCTGCCATCGGAGGCCGCAACCACGCCACGGTGCTCCACTCCTGCAAGGCCGTTTCGAACCTTCTGGAGACTGACAAGGCCTTCCGCCGTCAGGTCGAGGAGATCGAAAAACGCGTCCTGGCCCAATAACCGGAAGCCGGGGAGGGGTAGAGCCGGGAAGGAGCAGGACCAGGGGAAGGCCCGAAACCAAGGAAGGGCCCGAAACCAAGGAAGGGGCCGAAACCGGGAAGGGGCCGAAACCGGGGAGGGGCTGGAACCAGGAGAAGGACCAGAGGAAGGAGCCGAAACCGGAGAGGGGGCTGGAACCAGGA
>CALUIG010000172.1 GCA_944320625.1 uncultured Alistipes sp. | reverse complement strand
ACCCGTTCAATCCCCTCCTCGGTCTGGGGTTGCAGCGCCGAGGGTTCCGTTGCCCGGAGTTCGAACCAATGGGTCTGCTTCAGCTCCCAGCGTCCGGTCTTCGGGAACCAGTAGGCGTGCAGCGTCCGGCACAACGGGCGCACCACCTCACCCCGTACGCCCGTCTCCTCCTCGACCTCGCGGGCCGCACAGGTCTCGATACTCTCCCCGACTTCGAGATGCCCCTTCGGAAAATCCCAACGCCCGTTGCGATGGATCAGCAGCCAGCGTCCCAGGCCGTCCACAACCACCCCACCGGCCGCCTCCACCCATGCGAACTGCGCTGCAAAGGCCCGGAAAGTCACTTCGGGATCGGCCGAAACAACCGCCACGGAGTTGTGCGATTCGAGAAAATTCAGTATCTTGGGACGCGATATGCCGCCGTCGGGCTCCGCCGCCACGGCGTACCACTCCCCACCGGGTGCCGCAGGGGTGAAAATCACGCTCTTGTCGGCAAAATAGACGGTATGGGTCATTGTATGAAGCGTTTTTTCGGAATCCAAAAATACGAATAAATAGGAAAACCTCCACAAAAATGAAAAAAATCATCTGGATGATGGCTATTGCAGCTGTGGGGCTGGGCGCCTGCGACCGGCAGCGTCCCGAGCCGCTGAAGATCGACAACGCGCTGACGGCCGAAGAGATCGCCGCCGGGCGTTTTACCCCCGAGGTAATGTGGAAGATGAGCCGCGCGGGCGGCGCCGTACTCTCGCCCGACGGCAAACGCTTCGTCTACCAGCAGACCGATTACAACATGGCCGAAAACCGCGGCGTGACGACCCTCTGGGTCGAGGAGCTCGACACGAAGGCCGCAACACGCCTGACCGACTGCACGTCGAACAGCCTCTCGCCGCGCTGGAGCGCCGACGGGCAGAAGATCTACTTCCTCTCGGACCGCAGCGGTTCGATGCAGGTCTGGGAGATGAACCCGACGGGCGGAGACGTGCGTCAGCTCTCGGATTTCGGGCGTGACATCGAGGGATTCGGCATCTCGCCCCGCGGCGACAAGGCGTGGTACGTACAGCGCGTACAGGTTGCCGAGCGCCGTTCGTCCGACATCCACAAGGACATGGACAAGTCGAAGGCCCGGATCTACGACGACCTGATGGCCCGCCACTGGGACTACTGGGATGAGGGCGAATACCTGCACATCTTCGTTGGGGACTTCGGACCCGAGGGAATGAAGGAGGGACAGGACATCCTCGGCGCCGAGGCGGCATGGGATGCCCCGCTGGCCCCCTACTTCGACATGTCCGAGATTGCCTGGAACCATGCCGGGACGATGCTGGCCTACACCTGCAAACCGTTGACAGGTACGGCCTATGCCGTCTCGACCGATTCGGACATCTTCGTCTACGACGTCGCCTCGGGCCAGACGCAGAACATCTGCAAACCCACGAACTTCAACACCGGAGAACCGATCGAACCGTTGCGCGACAACCTTCCGGGTTATGACAAGTATCCCGTCTGGTCGCCCGACGACTCGATGATCGCCTTCCTCTCGCAGCGCCGGGCCGGCAACGAGTCGGACAAGTCGCGGCTCTTCCTCTACGACTGCGCCACAACCGAGATGCGCGATCTGACGGCGGATTTCGACTACAACGCCATGAATGTCGTCTGGGAGGGCAACGACCGCGTGTGGTTCATCTCCCCGATCGAGGCCACGCACCAGATCTGCCGCGTGGCGACGGTCGACGGCGAGGTGGAGGTGCTGACCGAAGGCGACCACGACATCAACGCCTTCACGACGGGCGGCGGTCGCATCGTGGCCGAGTTGTGCACGATCTCCTCGGCCCCGGAGTTCTACGAGGTGAATCCCGCAAACGGTGCCCTGACGCAACTCTCCGGGATCAACAACGCCATATATGAAAATATCCGCATGGGTGAGGTCCAGAAGCGCTGGGTGCGGACCACCGACGGCAAGCAGATGCTCACGTGGGTGATCCTCCCGCCCGACTTCGACCCGGCGAAGAAGTACCCGACACTGCTCTACTGCCAGGGAGGTCCGCAGAGCGTCGTCTCGAACGGCTGGAGCTACCGCTGGAACTATCAGCTGATGGCCGCCCAGGGCTACATCGTCGTGGCACCGAACCGCCGCGGCCTCCCCTCGTTCGGACAGGAGTGGCTCGACCAGATTTCGGGCGACTACTCCGGGCAGAACATCCGCGACTATCTCTCGGCCATCGACGATGTGGCACGTGAGCCGTGGGCCGACGAGACCCGCATGGGATGCGTCGGAGCCTCCTACGGCGGTTATTCGGTCTTCTTCCTGGCCGGCTGCCACGAGAAGCGCTTCAAGGCCTTCATCGCCCACTGCGGCATCTTCAACTTCGAATCGATGTACGGTGAAACCGAGGAGCTCTTCTTCATCAACAACGACTACGGAGGCCCCTACTGGGACAAGGAGAATGCCACGGCGCAACGCTCCTATGCCAATTCGCCCCACAAGTTCGTGACGCGCTGGGATACGCCGATCCTGATCTTCACCGGCGAGAAGGACTTCCGCATCCCCTACACGCAGTCGCTCGAAGCCTTCACCGCAGCCCGTGTACGGGGCATTCCGGCGCGGCTCGTGGAGTTCGAGAACGAGGCGCACCAGGTCTTCAAGCCCCAAAACTCGATGGTCTGGAACCGCGAATTCTTCGGCTGGCTCGACCGCTACGTGAAAGGCGCCGAATAAATCTCCGCACGGACTCCGATCCTCCGATCCCGGCACACCGGGGTTGAACGGTCCGCCCGGCATCCCGGTCCGGGGCCGCACACACAGGGCCGAAGCCGGATCCGCCGAACTCCGGATTCAGAGTCCCCGAAAAGCCCGGAAAGGTCCTCCCGCAACCCTTGCAGGAGGGCCTTTTCTGTTCAATTCGTCGAAAAAAAACAGGAAAAAGAACCTGGTTCGTGATGAAAAACAGGCTGTTCGTTGAAATTATTTCCAAAAGCCGCCCCTCGAAGCTATTTTTGCAGACATTCAGATAAAAGAATTCCTACATGATGAAACGTTGGACACCCCTGTTGTTCCTGCCCATGCTCCTCGCAGCATGCTCCCGAACCCCGGACATCGGCACGGAAACGACAGCGCGCACCATCGAGGTATCGATCGGTTCGGATTCCCGCCTGGACATCAGCACCCGAACGGCCCTGGACAGCGACGGAGAAACGGTCAAATGGCAGAACAACGACCAGATCGCGCTCTGGGCCGTGAACTCCGCCTCACAAACCGTCCTCGACAAATCCGTCTTCAGCCTTTACCACTACAATACAACCTACGAAAATGCCAGTTTCCGGGGCAGTATCCCCGAAATGGAGGACGATACCTATACTTATTACGCCGTATCTCCCGTCCCGGCCTCAACCGACGGACTGAAGGTCAGTTACGACATTCCGACCGTGCAGGACGGAAAATTCCACGGGGAGTGGGACGTGATGGTAGCCACGCCGATCGTGGGGGCCAAGGCGCTGCGCGAACACGACCGGAAGGATGAAAGCGGCATCAGCGACAATTCCGACATCGTCAACCTGCAATTCAACCACAAGGTCCATGTTCTGAAGATCACCATCCCGCAGAACAATCTCGGAGAACCTATTTCGGAGATCGATCTCACCTTTCCGGTGCCCGTTACGGGACGTCTGACGGTCGATGCCGCCGATCCCGCAGCCGAAGGGGTACTCAAGGGGGTTAACCGCGAGGTGATTCTGCGCTTCGACTCACCGAAGAATGCCGGCGACGTGGTCTACGCCATGATCGCTCC
>CALUIG010000171.1 GCA_944320625.1 uncultured Alistipes sp. | reverse complement strand
TGGATTCGAACCAGCGACCACACGCCCCCCAGACGTGTACTCTAACCGGACTGAGCTACGCCCCGATTCCGCCCGCAAAAGGCCTAAACCCTTCGCTTTGGGACTGCAAATATAGCACATTTTTCAAAAACCTACACATTTCTGCAAGATTTTTTTCTACTTTTGCAGAAATGAAACGATTTTCCCTACTTTTTCTGGCCCTCGCCGCAGTCTGTACATCGGGCTGCTCGGGCTCCGCGGAGCGCAATCTCAGCGACTTCACGACCATTGTCTACAACCCGACCTATGCCTCGGGCTTCGACATCCGGGGCACCGAAAAGGATGCCTCAACCCTGATCACCGTCCACAACCCGTGGCAGGGAAACGCCCAGGTCGAACAACACCTGATCCTGCTCCGCGACAAGGCCAAAGCCCCTCGCAATTTCGACGGACAGGCCGTCCGGGTCCCGGTCCGACGCGTCGTGTGCATGTCCTCGAGCCACGTCGCCCTGTTCGATGCCCTGGAACAGACCGACCGGATCATCGGAGTCTCGGGTCTCGACTACATCCTCAATCCCGCCATCCGGGGACGCAGTCTGAGAGGCGAAGTCCGCGACGTGGGATACGACACCAACCTCAATTTCGAACTCCTGACCTCCCTCTACCCCGATCTGGTCCTCCTCTACGGAGTCGCGGGAGAAAACACCCTCGTCACGGGCAAACTCCGGGAACTGGGAATCCCCTACCTCTATATCGGCGACTATGTCGAACAGTCCCCGCTGGGCAAGGCCGAATGGCTGGTCGCCACGGCGGAACTCTGTAACCTGCGTGAAGCCGGCGCCGACACCATGCGCCGCATCGCCGCACGCTACAATGCACTCAAGACCCGGCTCGATCCCGCGGATGCCCGGCCGAAGGTGATGCTGAACACCCCCTACCGTGACACATGGTTCATGCCTCCCCTCCAGAGTTACATGGTCCGACTGATCGAGGATGCCGGAGGCAGCTACGTCTATACCCGGAACCGGTCGAATGCCTCGGTCCCCGTGGATCTCGAAGAGGCCTATCTGCTTGCCAACGGCGCCGATTTCTGGATCAACGTCGGAGGCTGCGACTCGCTCCGGGAACTCACGGCACAGAATCCGAAATTCGCCGAAGTCCCGGCCGTCGTGGACCGCTGTGTCTGGAACAACAACCGCCGAAAGACCGAGGCCGGAGGCTCCGACTTCTGGGAATCGGGCGTCATTCATCCGGATATTGTCCTGCGCGACCTGCGCACGATCCTCTGCGGAGGAAGCGACTCCACCTATTATTACAAACGTCTCGAATAGCCGATGACGCGTCCCGCCCTGCTCTTCACGCTGCTGACGCTCACGACCGCCGCACTCTTTCTGACGGATCTGGCCGTGGGGTCGGTCGACATTCCGCTGTCCGAGGTCTGGGCAGCGCTCTCGGGCGGAGCGTGTGACCCGACCGTCAGTACCATCGTCCTGAAAATCCGGCTGCTCAAGGCCGTGACGGCCCTGCTGGCCGGGAGCGCCCTGGCTGCCAGCGGACTGGCCATGCAAACCCTCTTCCGCAATCCCCTGGCCGGGCCCTACGTCCTGGGAATCAGCGCCGGGGCCTCGCTCGGCGTGGCACTCTTCCTGCTCGGCGCGCCGCTGCTGGGCATCGCCGGACACTCGTTCATCCAGTCCCTCGGTACCGCCGGAGCCGCATGGATCGGATCGGCCCTCGTACTGGCCGTCGTCATGGCCGTCAGCCGCCGGATCAAGGACATCATGGTAATTCTGATCCTGGGCATGATGTTCAGTTCGGGAGTCAGCTCGGTGGTCGAAATCCTGCAATACCTTTCGAACGAAACGGCCCTGAAATCCTTTGTCGTCTGGTCCATGGGGTCGCTGGGCGACGTTACGGGGAACCGGCTGATGCTGATGCTCCCGGCCGTGGCAACGGGTCTCGTGCTCTCCATCGCCGTGATCAAACCGCTGAACCTGCTGCTCCTGGGCGAGAACTACGCCCGCACGATGGGGCTCAACGTCCAGCGTACGCGCACACTGATCTTTCTGGCCACGGTCCTGCTCGCCGGAACCGTCACGGCCTTCTGCGGTCCGGTGGGCTTCATCGGACTGGCCGTTCCGCACCTGGCGCGCATGCTCTTCGCGGCCGCTGACCACCGCATCCTGATGCCCGCCTCGATGCTTACAGGTGCCGCCCTGCTGCTGGTCTGCGACCTGCTGGCCAAAACCCTCACCCTGCCGATCAACACCATCACGGCTCTGATGGGCATTCCGGTGGTGATCTTCGTCGTCATCCGCAACCGAAATCTCTTCTGACACCGATGAGCATTCTCCTGGACCATATCACCCTCTCCTACGACAGCCGCACGCTGCTCTCCGAGGTCTGCGCCACGTTCTCCCCGGGCACGCTGACCGCCCTGATCGGACGCAACGGAACGGGCAAGAGCACCCTGCTGCGGGCCATTGCCGGACTGGGGGATGTCACGGCGGGAAGCGTGGAACTCTGCGGGCACCCGCTGACGGAGCTGTCCGCGCGACAACGTGCCGCGACGGTTTCGTTCGTCACCACGGACAAGGTGCGCATTGCCAACCTCACGTGCGAGGATGTCGTCTCCCTCGGACGCGCCCCCTATACCAACTGGATCGGACGCATGCAGGACGAAGACCGTGCCATCGTGGAACATGCACTCCAACGGGTCGGGATGTCGGGATTCGCCCGCAAGACGATGGACCGCATGTCGGACGGAGAGTGCCAGCGGGTGATGATCGCCCGGGCGCTGGCCCAGGACACGCCGGTGATCCTGCTCGACGAGCCCACGGCCTTCCTCGACCTGCCGAACCGCTACGAACTGGCGACACTGCTCCGACGCCTGGCCCGGGACGAAGGCAAGTGCATCCTCTTTTCGACACACGACCTGGACATTGCCCTTTCGCTTTGTGACACCGTAGCATTGATCGACACCCCCACACTGCACAGCCTGCCGGCCGACGCGATGGTCCAGAGCGGCTATCTCGAACGCCTCTTTTCGGGGCGGAGTGCCTGTTTCGATCCCGCAACGCGCAGTGTCCGGTTGCGTTAGGTGCGGGAACGAAGTTCTTCCGGGGCTTCAACGCGTCTCCGGGCCCTTTGCAAAGGGGCTTCCGGACAAAAATCCACATTTTTTTCACATATTTTTTGCACAAGAAACTTTTTTACTTACCTTTGCACCGCTAAAGCGCCCCATCAGGGAATGCGCGATAGTGGTAGAGGCCCATTCGTCTATCGGTTAGGACGCAAGATTTTCATTCTTGAAAGAGCAGTTCGATTCTGCTATGGGCTACCAAGGGGCCGGAGGAGAGGCCGCGCAGTCAGAGAGAAGAGAAGAGAAGAGAAGAGAAGAAGAGGGGGGGGCTGTTCGCAACCATCTGAAAGCCTTGACGGGTGACAAACCAATCAGGAGCGGACCTCAAAGTCTATCCGACAGCGGCCAAGGCCGTTCAAGTGCAAGGAACTGAAAAAGTAAAAAATAAATCAACAAGGGATTATGGCAAACCATAAGTCATCCAAAAAACGGATTCGTCAGACGTTGACGAAACGTACTCATAACCGGCTCTATCACAAGACGACGCGCAACGCCGTGAAGGCCCTGCGGTCGACGACGGAGAAGAGTGCTGCCGAGGCGCTGCTGCCCAAGGTAACGGCCATGCTCGACAAGCTGACCAAGCACAACATCATGCACAAGAACAAGGCTGCCAACCTGAAGAGCGCCATCCAGCTCCACGTGAACGCCCTCTAAATCCTGTGCGACAAGATGCAAGGCCCGGACT
>CALUIG010000170.1 GCA_944320625.1 uncultured Alistipes sp. | reverse complement strand
TCCGTGACGCTGCTCTGGGCTACGCTTCTCTATTGTATTTTCGCGGTGGTCGATGCCTGGTGGTGGGCGCAGCTGGCCCTGCTGGCCGTGGCCGTCGGGGTCACGTGGCACATCCTCTCGTTCGCCACGCTGCAGAAAGAGTAGGGGACGACCGTCTCGGAGCACGGCGGCAAGTGCTGCTTCGGCGCCTCGCCCCGGCTCTCAACCCTCGGCTCCGTCCCCTCTCTCGAAATCTACTCCGGAAGTCCCTCGGACTCCTTCACCTCGTCGGAGAGCAGCTCCCGCACGTAGTATTTCACCGTCCACGAATCGTCGTCGGTCAGTCCGGTCGTCTCTTCGTCGTACTCGGCGACAGGTTGGATCCGCAGCCGGTATTCGTGTCCGGGCGTGAAGTCGAACCCCTCGATCTCACACGGGAAGGCTTCCCATTGCGGCGTGTCGTAGCGCAGGTCCCGGATCCAGTAGGCGGACACCTCTCCGGCGGGCCGTTCGGAGGCGACGAGCACCTCGCATTCGGGGCTGAGCGTCAGCGGGTCGACCGGCATTTCAGCCGCCGTGCGCGAAAGTTGCTCCTCCATCGTATAGCGTTTGTCCGGCGCATCGGCGGGCGGGTTGGCGATCGGCTCGATCCTTACGCGCAGGGTCGTCTGGATGCCCCGCTCGAAGGTGAAGCCCTCGATCCGGGCCGCCGTGGTCTCCCAGGAGGCGTTCTCGCCCTTCCGGACGATATAGGCCGGGACGTGTCCGAAGCCCTGGACGATGCCTGCCACGCCCTTCTCGGGAGCGATGGCCCAGATTTCGGTACGGGATTCGTCGTCGTTGTCGCAGGAGCCCAGCATGAAGGGCAGCAGCAGGAAAAGAAGAAGTCGTTTCATGGTTCTCAGGTTTTGAGTGTGAGGTTTTCATGAAAACGGGTCGGATGACGCAATACTGCATGGACATACAAAAAATACTTCGGATGTCGCAAAGCTGCATGAAAACACAAAAAAACGGACCGAAGTCCGTTTTCGTGGTGCGTTCGTACCGGTTCGTACCGGTTCGACCGGTTTGGCCGGTTCGGTCGTGCAGCGGTTCCCGGCTTATCGCTCGGATGGGGGGTATCGGGTGGGGGATATGGCTTTTGCGGGGCGGTTCGACTGTGCGGCAGTCCCCCCCCCTCCCGGTCAACCCAGGTAGCGCTCCGCAACGCTGATCAGAAAGCCCAGCAGCACGGCATTGAGCAGCATCGGAATCAGCCGGTTCTCCTTGCCCGAGCCGATTGTCGCCGAGGGGATGGTGAGCATCAGCGCCACGCCCATGCCGTCGGCCCACCAGGGCAGGTAGGGCAGGTCGCTGTAAAAGACGATCACGCCGGCAAACAGATAGGCCAGAAAGATCGCACAACAGTTCCGCATCGGGGCCTTGCGGGCCACCATCGGCAATACGGCCACGGCTCCGGCAATGGCTCCCGTGGCGAGCGACAGCGTGAAATGGTTCATCGTTGTTTCAACCCCTCCCCTCGGTTGCTATTTGGCGGCGCGTTTGCGGTCGTTCTCGTTCAGCAGGATCTTCCTTAGGCGCATGGCGTGCGGCGTAACCTCCACGTATTCGTCGTCCTGGATATACTCCAGCGCCTCTTCCAGCGTGAAGATCTTCGGCGGTACGATCACCGCCTTGTCGTCCGAACCCGACGCCCGCATGTTGGTCAGCTGCTTCGACTTGGTGACGTTCACCGTGATGTCGTTCTGCCGCGTGTGCTCGCCGATCACCTGCCCCTCGTAGACCTGGTCCATCGGGCTGATGAAGAAGCGCCCGCGGTCCTGCAGCTTGTCGATCGAGTAGGCGTAGGCCGTGCCCGTCTCGCCCGAGATGATCGAACCGTTGGTCCGCATCTCGATCTCGCCGACCCACGGCTCGAAGTCCTTCAGACGGTGCGTCATGATCGCTTCGCCGGCCGTTGCCGTGAGCATGTTCGAGCGGAGCCCGATGATGCCCCGCGACGGAATGTCGAACTCCAGGCGTGTCCGCTCGCCGTCCGACGACATGTTCGTGAGCGTGCCCTTGCGGCGCGTTACGAGGTCGATCACCGTCCCCGAATACTCGTCCGGGCAGTCGACGGTCATCTCCTCGATCGGTTCGCACTTCTTGCCGTTGATCTCCTTGACGATTACGTGCGGCTGGCCTACCTGCAGCTCGTAGCCTTCGCGCCGCATCGTCTCGATCAGCACCGAGAGGTGCAGCACGCCGCGGCCGTAGACGTTGAACGAATCGGCCGACGGCCCCGGTGTCACGCGCAGTGCGAGATTCTTCTCCAGTTCGCGGTCCAGGCGCTCCTTGATGTGGCGCGAGGTGACGTATTTGCCGTCCTTGCCGAAGAAGGGCGAGTTGTTGATCGTGAAGAGCATCGACATCGTCGGTTCGTCGATGGCGATCGGCGGCAGCGGCTCCGGATTCTCGTAGTCACAGATCGTGTCGCCGATCTCGAACCCCTCGATGCCCATGATCGCGCAGATCTCCCCGCAGGGAACCTCCTCGACCTTCTTCTTGCTCAGTCCCTCGAAGACCATCAGGTCGCGGATCTTCGTCTTCTGCATCGTCACGCCGTCGCGTTTGGCCAGCGTGACGTTCTGACCCGCCTTGAGGCTGCCGCGCGTCACCTTCCCCACGGCAATGCGCCCCGTGTAGGAGGAGTATTCGAGCGACGTGATGAGCATCTGCGGCGTCCCCTCGACCTGCGCCGGTTCGGGGATCTCGTCGATGATCGCGTCGAGCAGCGGAATGATCGAATCCGTGCGCTCGTTCCACTTGTGCGACATCCAGCCCTGTTTGGCCGAACCGTAGATCGTCTTGTAGTCCAGCTGCTCCTCGGTGGCGTTGAGCGAGAACATCAGGTCGAACACCTGCTCGTTGACCACCTCCGGACGGCAGTTCGGCTTGTCCACCTTGTTGATCACCACGATGGGTTTCTTGCCCAGCGCCAGGGCCTTCTGCAATACGAAGCGCGTCTGCGGCATCGTCCCCTCGAAGGCATCAACCAGCAGCAGGACCCCGTCGCACATGTTCAGCACGCGCTCCACCTCCCCACCGAAGTCGGCGTGCCCCGGCGTGTCGATGATGTTGATCTTGTAGTCCTTGTAGATCACCGAGACGTTCTTCGAGAGAATCGTGATCCCCCGTTCGCGCTCCAGGTCGTTGTTGTCCAGAATCAGGTCGCCCGTCTGCTGGTTGTCCCGCAGAATGTGACCCGCCAGAATCATCTTGTCCACAAGCGTCGTCTTCCCGTGGTCGACGTGGGCGATGATCGCAATGTTGCGCAGTTTTTGCATAAATCCGTATTTTGTCGTGCAAAGGTAACAATTTCTCCGGAAAATGTACTACATTTGCTTACTTCTTAAAAAAGTTAAATAATGAAACCTGCATTCAACGTCCGTCAACAGAGCGAGGTCTATATCGGTTTGGCTGCCGAGCTGCTTCCCGAACTCCTCCCCGAAGGGCGTGTCGTGGTCGTCTCCGACGCCACCATCGACCGCCTCTACCACCCGCTCCTGGCCCGATACGACGCCGTGCTGATCGGTACGGGCGAGAGCATCAAGACCCTCCAGACTGTCGAAACCATCTACCGCCGGTTCATTGAACTCGGGGTCGACCGTGCGACTTTCGTGCTGGCCGTCGGCGGCGGGATCGTCACCGACGTGGCCGGATTCGCCGCCTCGACCTACATGCGCGGCCTGCGCTTCGGATTCGTCTCCACGACCCTGCTCGGACAGGTCGACGCCTCGGTCGGCGGCAAGAACGGCGTGAATGTCGACGGATACAAGAACATGGCCGGAACCTTCACCCA
>CALUIG010000169.1 GCA_944320625.1 uncultured Alistipes sp. | reverse complement strand
GATGCCCCTCGACTTGCATGTGTTAGGCCTGCCGCTAGCGTTCATCCTGAGCCAGGATCAAACTCTCCATTGTAAAAGAAATAAATGTTTCGTTAGAGTCCTGACTTTCGTTTTCCTTTAAAGGAAATTGACAGATAAATACTACAATTTTGCTCTCAAAATATAACCAGTAATTCAAAGAACCACTTCAAAAAAGCTTCGCATTTCACTTGCGAAAGGGACTGCAAAGATAAGCGATCTTTTTGAATCCCGCAAATCTTTTTCAAGATTTTTTTTTCGAACCGTCCCGAAGGATCGGTGCGAAAGGGACTGCAAAGATAAGTGATCTTTTCGAATTCCGCAAATCTTTTTTCAAAGATTTTCTTTCGCGCACCCCGCAAGCGGAGCGGAGGTCGAAAGACGGAAACCGAACAGAAGCATCGCCTCTTCTCAAATCTCCAAAGCCTTTTTAAGAACCTTGCATCTTATTGAATATCAGTTCAAAACAATCTAAAGTCCCTTATTCGCAAACCTTCGATTTATTTGTAAGAACCGTTATTTCTCAAATGCGGATGCAAAGGTAGCGACTTTTTCGGAACCTGCAAATATTTCCGGCATTTTTTTCCAAAAAAATCGATTTTTCTTCAAAAACGGGACTGATACCTTATATATATAAACCAACAGGCGTCAGGTTCGGGAGAAGACCGGAGCGAGAAGGCGGGCATGGGACGACAGACGACGAACTGAAGAGGATGCCGGACCGCGAACTCAGTCCCGAAACGGGAAAGGCGGCATCTGTTCGATGCCGCCTTTTCAGGTCGTCGGAGTCCGAAAGCAAAAACCGATTGAAACGGCGAACCCGGGACGATCAGAGCCAACCGCCATTCCCGGCCAGCCCGGCCCGCGAAACGACCGCGAATTCCCGGATGAATGACGTATCACCCGCCGTAGCCGTCAACCGCAGAATCGAAACACCCGCCTGCGGACAGGTAAACGAGATCCGGTTGCCGTCGAGCGGCAGCGTCGAGGTGGAAAGTCCCAGATGGCCGGGCGTTTCAAGTACGGCCGACGTCACCCGGACCGTACTGCGGTCTCCCCCGAAAAAGCGGGAGAAATCAACTTCGGTGGTCTCCCCCGTCGGGACATAAACCGCCGGCGTACCCCGGACCGCCAACAGCAGTTTGAGCGCATCGATACAACCGCCGCCCATCTTTCCCCGATAGGCCGAAAGGTCGGAGACCGTGATTCCCTCCTTCGTACCGGTAAAATAGGAGTCAATGCCGTTGACCGAACTCAACAGCAGCGCCTTGAATTCATCCACCGTATATTTGCGGCCCAGTTGCGCCGCATAGGAGAGCCCCAGGGCCGCAACGCCCGAAACATGCGGACACGCCATCGAGGTTCCCTGCATGAAACCGTAGCCATAAAGGCCGCTCTGTTTGCGACCATCCTGGAACGTCATCGCATCGTCGCAGAGAATCGTGCTCAGCACCTCTCCATCCGCATAAAGCTGGTCGCCGATCCGCGACGTATAGACATCACCACCCGGAGCCGTGATGTCAACCCAGGTTCCATAATCCGAATAATAGGCCGGACGATAGGCCCAGTCCATCGCCCCCACGGCAATCACCGGAGCATACGAAGCCGGATAGGTCGGAGCATCCCCGATCAGATCCCCGTCGTTGCCCGCCGCAAAGATCACCAGACCGCCCTGAAGCGGAGAAGCCGGATTCTGTGTACCCGCCCCCGTAATAAAGGTATCGATCGCATCGCGGATCACACCGTAGTTACTCTCCCACTCCCGGGCCGCTTCGGCCGAAGTCGCATCCCCGAAATCGTATCCCCAACTGTTCTGCGCAATGACGGCCCCGTGGGTCCAGGCGTACTCGAAAGCCCGGACGATCGGATTGTGGGTCTCGTCACCGTCGCTGTAACCCAGAATCTGACACGACATGATCTTCACCCCGCCCTGGCCGCTCCGACCTCCGGCAATGCCGCAGACGCCCCGGCTGTTGTTGTTCACGGCGGCAATGATTCCCGCCACATGGGTCCCGTGGTCGGCGTAGACCCATTGTCCCGTCTCGTCCTGGGTGGCCGTCTGCCAGTCGAGTTCCGCCTTGTTGTCCCAGAAATTGTATCCGTGTTCCTCCGCATTCTCCGGATTCGACCAGATATTAGCCTTCAGATCGGGATGCGTCGTCTGAACCGGCTCGTCGAGCACGGCTACGATGATCTCCTCATGGCCCGTACAGAGGTTCCACGCATCCCGCAAATTGATGTCGGCGCCGGGCCGCGGCGTGGAAAAATCCGAATTCGGTCCGAAATTCTCGTAATGCCACTGATAATCCAGCAACGGATCGTTCATGTAGACCGTGGCCCGGGTCTCGTCGTGCTGCGGCAGGCGCGCCTGGTGGGCCGGAACGGCCCGCCCGACATACAGCGGACGCAGATGACGGGGATGGATCTCGTACTCCACGACCGCAATTCCGGGAATCGAGGCGAAACGACGGCCCACCTCCGACAGATCGGCATCCCGGTCAAAAGAGACCCGATACCAGCGGTTCATCCCCGTCCGGTCGTAGACCGACTCCCATGCGGGATCATAGGCCACGATCCGCTGGAAACGCTCCGCCCCGATCGCTTCGAGCAGGGCATCGATCGAATCGACCCCCGAACGGGTTGCAACACCGCTCCGGGTGGCAGCAAGCCCCGCCTGGGCCTCCATGACACTCCGGGAGAGTTCGGGAGACAACTTCACGGAGAGTGTGCCCTGCAGGGCGATTTCCGGAGCCGGGGTTCCGAGGATCCGAGCCTCCGCGGCGGTCTCCTCCAAGCCATCCTTCACACACGACATTGCCACCAACAGGCAGCACAAGATCATCAATCGCTTCATAGCTACACTTCAAAAGGTGAGGTTTCAAAGGTATGTTTTTTCCGGAAAATTCAAAACTTCGGAACCGGAAAATCGACCTGATGCCCTCAAAAATGAGAATTTTTGCCTATTTTTGCTGCAAATAATACCCGAATCATGAATCTGAAAAAAATATCCCTGCTCGTCGTGCTCCTGCTCATCGCCGACCAGGCCCTCAAGATCTGGATCAAGACCCACATGCATCTCGACGAGTCGATTGTCGTCTGCCCCGACTGGTTCCAGCTCCGCTTCATCGAGAACAACGGAGCGGCATTCGGCATGCACTTCTACACCGGCAGCGGATTCGACTGGGGAAAACTCCTTTTGGGGATCTTCCGCATCGTGATGGTCGGATTCATCGGCTGGCTGATCTACCACCTCACGAAAAAACGACCCGCAACCCCCAAAGGAGTCATCGTCGGCCTGGCCCTGATCTTTGCCGGAGCCATGGGCAACATCCTCGACAGCGCATTCTACGGACTGATCTTCTCCGAGTCGACCCCCTACAGCGTCGCACACTTCGGTGGACACTATGCCGGATTCATGATGGGTAAGGTCGTGGACATGTTCTATTTCCCGCTGTTCCAGTGGAACGGCGTACCGCGGCTGCTGCGCTTCCTGGTCGACAGCAACAACTACTTCTTCGGTGCGATCTTCAACCTGGCGGATGCCTACATCTCCGTAGCGGTCATCTATCTGCTTCTGTTTCAATACAAATTCTTCAGCAAATAGATTTTTTTCGCCAAAACGGTTGCAGATTCAGAAAAAAGTATTACTTTTGCACACCGCAATTCCGGAAAAACACCGGTACAATGCCCAGGTGGCGGAATAGGTAGACGCGCACGTTTCAGGTGCGTGTGCCGCAAGGCGTGCAGGTTCGATTCCTGTCCTGGGCACTGGAAACCCCGTTTGAGGAGACTCAGACGGGGTTTTGCTTTT
>CALUIG010000168.1 GCA_944320625.1 uncultured Alistipes sp. | reverse complement strand
CCTCGCATTGCCCGCCTCACGTTGTCCATCCGGCCCCTCCCGAGGTTAGTTTTTGAGGGAGTTGAGGTATTCGTCTATTCTGGAGGCGATCTCCTCGAGTTGTTTGAGGTCTTCGCTGTCGAGTTCTCGGCTCTGTCGCATCCCGACGTTGGTAATTGCAAATCTCAAGGCGGTCATGGCCAGATAGTCCTGGTCGTTCCAGCCTTTGATGTTTTGCTGTTTTATCAGTGCGAGGTAGCTGTTGACCTCCCGTTCAGCCAGACGATATGCCTCTTCTTTTCCGCTTTCGAGATTCAGCGGATAGCTTTTACCAGCAATTTTGAGTGTAATCGCCTGTTTTGCCATGTCCGTTTTTTCGTTTCTTTCTTTCGTTCGTCCGATGTTCTTCTACCACATCCGAGGAATCACCTTTGTGGCGTTTCCGGCGTTTCGGGGGATCCGGAATCGGGGATTTCCGCAGGTTTTTCCAGGAGCGCAATACACTTGTCGACCTCCCGCATCAGCTGGTTGACGCGTGCTTTTGCCTTTTCGCGATTCGTACCGCCTCCTGCGAGTCCTTCCGTGAGCTGCATTTTCGCGACTTCGGCGTCGAGCTCCTTGACGCGCTCTTCGAGCGCCCGTTTTTCGGCGCGCAACGCATCCCGTTGTGCCGCGAGTTCGGAGCAGATCTCCGACAGCCTTTTGTGGTCGTCGATCAAGTGCCTGACGCAGGCATCGATGCTCGTTATCACGCTCTTGTCGGCCATCCGTATTGAAGAAGGTACGTTTTGCTTTTCAAAGGTATGAAAAAAACGGCAAAACACCAAATTATTTTGCGCAGGGCTCTCCGTAGAGGTCGTAATCTTCCGCTGCGGATACCTTTATGTCGTAGAAATGTCCTTTTCGGAGCCTTTTCGCCTCGGCCGGGATCAGAATCTCCTGGTCGACCTCCGGGGAGTCGTACTGCGTTCGTCCGACGTACCAGTCTCCTTGCCGGGAGTCGATCAGCACTCGTTCGGTGCGTCCCACCCGCCGGCGGTTGTTTTCGAGCGATATTTCGTTCTGGAGAGCCATGATGCGCTCCACGCGCTGCTGCTTGACCTCCTCGGGGACATCGTCCTGGAGCTCCCGGGCCGAATGGGTTCCCTCCTCCTCGGAGTATGCGAAGACGCCGAGCCGCTCGAAACGCACCTCACGCACGAAATCGAGCAACTCCTCGAAATCGGCTTCGGTCTCTCCGGGGTATCCGACCAGCAGGGTCGTGCGCAGGGCCAGGTCGGGAATGGCTCCGCGCAGTTTGCGGATCAGATCCATCGCTTCGGCCTTCGTGTGCCGTCGCAGCATGGCCGTGAGCTGGGCATCGGAGATGTGCTGGAAGGGGATGTCGAGGTACTTGCAGATTTTGGGCTCGGAGGCCATCACCTCGATGAGATCTTCGGGGAATGCCGCAGGATAGGCGTAGTGGAGGCGGATCCATTCGATTCCGTCGATGCGGCACAACCGGCGCAGGAGCTCTGCGATGCGCCGCTTCCCGTAGAGGTCAAGTCCGTAATAGGTGGTATCCTGGGCGATGACGATCAACTCACGGACACCCAGAGCAGCCAGTTTGCGGGCCTCCAGTTCGAGTTCCTCCATCGGAAGCGAGACGTGGGGTCCCCGGATGAGCGGGATGGCGCAGTAGCCGCACTTCCAGTTGCAGCCTTCGGAGATCTTCAGATAGGCGTAGTGCTTCGGGGTTGTCAGGTGCCGTTCCGTGGCGAGCGCCGGGTCTTCGGCAGCTCCGAGGGCCCGGACAATTCCGTCCCAGGTGCGGGCCCCGAAGTATTCGTCGACCTCGGGAATCTCCCGTCGCAGGTCGTCGGCATAACGCTCCGAGAGGCATCCGATGACAAACAGCCGTTCGATCTTCCCGGCCTTTTTTGCCTCGGCGGCCCGGAGGATCATCTCGATGGACTCCTGCTTGGCATCGCCGATGAAGCCGCAGGTGTTGATGACAACGACCTTGGCATCCGTGCGGTCGCTGTCGAAGCGTACTTCGTATCCGGCTGCCGCCAGCCGGGCCATGAGGTGTTCGCTGTCGACGGTGTTCTTCGAGCAGCCGAGCGTGATGACGTTAATTTTTTTCATGCGTTAGTTTCAGGTGTCCGAGATACTCGGAGAGGATGTAGTCGGACATGTCGTCCGGTTCGTCCATCCTGTCGGAGCAAGGACCGTTGTTGCGCAGATAATGGGCCAGACGTGAATCTCGCCAGAGTCCGAAGTTGTTGCGGATCCACATCCCGAGGCTGAAATGCAGATCGATAGAGCTGTAACCTCCTTCGAGAAGCACTGTTTTCAACGAGTCGGAGATGTGCTTGTCGAGTTCGGTCATGCACTCCCCGATGTTGCGCGGGATGTATATTCCGTTGATCGAATCGGCTGTCGAATAGTCCGTTTTATCCGGATTTTCCCGGGACAACACACTTGCCGGGGAGGCCGTTTCCGTGTTTGTGTCCGGATCGGCCGGGTGTGCCGGTACGGTCGAGGCGGTCCATCCGGCGAAGAGGAGTACAAGGAGTATGGTCCGAATATTCATGGATGTCAGTTTTGGGTGCCGAACAAGGCGTTGACGAACTCCCGGCGGTCGAAGATGCGCAGCTGGTCGATTCCCTCGCCGATGCCGATGTAGCGCACCGGAATGTGGAACTGGTCGCTGATGCCGATCACCACACCGCCCTTGGCCGTACCGTCGAGTTTGGTGATCGTGAGCGAAGTGACCTGCGTGGCCTGCGTGAACTGTTTGGCCTGTTCGAAGGCGTTCTGACCGGTCGATCCGTCCAGGACGAGCATCACCTCGTGGGGCGCCCCGGGAATGACCTTGCCCATGACATTGCGGATCTTCGTCAATTCGTTCATCAGGTTGATCTTGTTGTGCAGACGCCCGGCCGTGTCGATCAGTACGACGTCGGCGCCGTTGGCCTTGGCCGATGTGAGCGTATCGAAGGCCACCGATGCGGGGTCGGATCCCATCTGCTGCCGGATCATCGTGGCTCCGGCCCGGTCGGCCCAGACCTGCAACTGGTCGATCGCCGCGGCCCGGAACGTATCGGCGGCTCCGATCCAGACCTTGCGCCCGGCCTTGACGAGTTGTGCGGCGAGTTTCCCGATGGTGGTGGTCTTCCCGGCGCCGTTCACCCCGACGACCATGACGACATAAGGCTCACCCTCGCGTGCGTCGAGTCCGAAGTGCTCCTCGGAACCGTGCGCCTGTTCGAGCAGCTGGGCGATCTCCTCGCGCAGGATCGACTGTAACTCGGAGGTATTCATGTATTTGTCGCGGGCCACGCGCTCCTCGATGCGCCGGATGATCTTCACGGTGGTCTCGACCCCGACGTCCGAGGTGATGAGCACCTCCTCCAGATCGTCGAGTACGTCGGCATCGACCGTGGAGCGTCCGGCGACGGCCCGGGCGAGTTTCGAGAAGAGCCCGGTTTTTGTCTTCTCCAGGCCGGAATCCAACTCCTGTTGCTGTTGCCGGGCCTGCTCTTCGGAGACGGGGGTCTCCTGTTGCTTTTTGCGGAAAATATCGAAAAATGCCATGTCCGAAGAATTTATCTCGGGACAAAGATAACAAGAATGTTTGGAAAAGCGTTATCTTTGCGACACAACCCTTTTGAGCGAAGATGAAAAGAAGTCTATTGCTGCTTTTTGCAGCCTTTTTAGGGGTCTTTACGGCCGCAGGTCAGGACCTGATCGTCAAGACCGACTCCACGAAAATCGAGGCCCGGGTGCTCGAAATCGCCCCGGAGACCGTGCGTTACAAACGTTTCTCGAATCCCGACGGCCCGACCTATGTGTTGCCGGTCGCCGAGATCTGCTATATCCGTTATGCCAACGGTGAAACGGAG
>CALUIG010000167.1 GCA_944320625.1 uncultured Alistipes sp. | reverse complement strand
GTGAAGATCAACGACAAACACTTCGAGGTGATCGTCCGCCAGATGATGTCGAAGGTCAAGATCGAGGATCCGGGAGATACCCGCTTCTTCGAGGATCAGATCGTCGACAAGTGGGAGTTCATGGACGTGAACGACGAACTCTACGACAAGGTGGTTGTGACGGATGCCGGCGACTCTACGGCGCTGCAGCCCGGTCAGATCGTCTCGCTGCGCAAGCTCCGCGACGAGAATTCGAGCCTCAAGCGCCGCGATCTGCGCCCTGTCCAGGTGCGCGACATCGTACCGGCAACCTCGACCCAGGTGCTGCAGGGTATCACCCGCGCCGCACTCCAGACCTCGAGCTTCATCTCCGCCGCGTCGTTCCAGGAGACCACCAAGGTCCTCAACGAAGCCGCCATTCAGGCCAAGGTCGACCCGCTGGAGAACTTGAAGGAGAACGTTATCTGCGGTCACCTGATCCCCGGCGGTACGGGTCTGCGCGAATACGACGATCTCGTAGTCGGAGCCAAGGCCGACCTGGAGTCCCTGCAGATGGCCCAGTAGGCTGCGGAACCGCCGGGTGCTTCCTGCGAAGGGAGTTCCCGGGAAGGTTTGAACAGAAAAATCCCCTCTCCATATCCGGAGAGGGGATTTTTTGTGGTTGGACGGAAGCGCCTTCCCGCGCAGGGTATGCTTTCCGCTGTCGGGAGGGGTGTCTCCTATTTGCGGTCGTAGCGTTTGGCGAGGCCTCCTTCGGAGGTTTCGCGGTAAAGGCTCGGCAGGTTGTGCCCCGTTTCGTTCATCACCTCCACGACCTTGTCGTAGGAGACCAGATGCGCGCCGTCCGAAAGCGTTGCGTAGAAGTTTGCGTCCAGGGCCCGGGCCGCCGCGATGGCATTCCGTTCGATACAAGGGACCTGCACCAGCCCGCAAACCGGATCGCACGTCAGCCCCAGATGGTGTTCCAATCCCATTTCGGCTGCGTATTCGATCTGTGAGGGCGTCCCGCCGAAGAGCTGGCACGCCGCGGCCGCAGCCATGGCGCAGGCCACACCCACCTCACCCTGACACCCGACTTCGGCCCCCGAAATCGACGAGTTTGTCTTCGCCACGTTGCCGAAGAGTCCCGCCGTAGCCAGGGCCCGCAGGATCCGTATCCGCAGGAAATCCCGCGTGGTGGCCAGGTGGTAGAGCACCGCCGGCACCACACCGCTCGACCCGCACGTCGGGGCCGTGACGACTACGCCGCCCGAGGCATTCTCCTCGGAGGTCGCCAGCGCGTAGGCGTAGATCTTCGCCCGCGAGGCAAGTGTTCCGGTATAGCTCTTCGACTTCACGAAGTAGGTCGAGGCCTTCCGGGCCACTTTCAGCCCGCCCGGAAGCACGCCGTCGTTGTTCAGGCCCCGCTGGATCGTCTCGCACATCGAGGTCCAGATCGTATCGAGGTACTCCCAGATATCCGGGCCCTCGCAGTCGTTCACATACTCCCAGTAGGTTTTGCCTTCGCGGTAGCACCACTCCTTGATCTCCGCGATCGTTGTCAGCGGGTAGATGCTCCGCGGAACCTCGAGACGCGAGGTCTCATTGGCCAGCGCCCCGCCGCCGATGCTGTAGATGGTCCACGAATCGACCGTCTCATCCCCTTTCAGCCCCTCGAAGAGCATTCCGTTGGGGTGGAAGGGGAGGGTGATCTCGGGTTTCCAGACGATCTCCGTGGGGGCTGCCGGCTCCAGAACCGAACGAATGGCCACATCCGTGAGGTGCCCCTTGCCCGTGGCGGCCAGCGAGCCGTAGAGGGTTACCCGGTAGGCGTCGACATCGCGGCAGCGCTTCGCAAAGCGTTCCGCGGCCCGTTTGGGGCCCATTGTATGACTGCTCGAAGGTCCGTTCCCGATTTTGTAGAGTTCTTTCAGCGATTCCATGTCGTTCCGTTTTCGTCCCGGCAAAGATACGGAAAGGAAAACGCTGCGGCAAATGAAAATGAAGTTTTCAACTCCGGGGCCGTCGTGCCGTCTCCCGTCTTTGGCAAGGACCGGTAGCATTGAACGAAAAGGGAGGAACCTCTTCTGCGGGTCCCTCCCTTCGGTGTAGCCCCACCGCGACTCGAACGCGAATTTAGGGTTTAGGAAACCCTCGTTCTATCCCTTGAACTATGAGGCCGGAAAATAGTTGCGGAGCACTTCCCGGGAAGCGCTCCGCAAAGATACATAAATTTTCCGTTTTTAGAAACTGAATCCTACACCCACCGAGAAGACGTTGGCGTGGAGCTTGTAGTTGCCCGAGAAGACCTCCTCGAGCTGGCCGCTCTGGTAACCGTAAATCGGATAGGAACCCGTACGCTCGGGATCTGCCGACGAAACGTAGCAGTAGGCCAGGTCGACCGACATGAAGCGCGTCGGGCGGAGACTGATACCCGCCGTGTAGGCAACCTTCGTCATCGAAGGGGTCTCCGGATTCAGGTAGTCACTGCTTACCGGACTCTCGTCGACATACATACCCATGCGGGCCGTCAGGAACTTCGTGGCACGGTACTGACCGCCGAAACGGAATGCCAGCGTGTTCGAGTAGTTCTTTACCGAGTAAATATCCTTGATGCCCAGTTCCTGCTCGTTGAACGATACGTTCAGCGACTCATAGGCCGACCAGCCCACCCACTGTAGGTCGATGGCCAGTTCCCATTTCGGGGTCGGGCGGAACGAAACTCCCCATGTGAGGGTCGTCGGAAGCGGCAGCTCCGTGTGGAACGTCCCCTTGGCCAGTCCCGGGATCAGCTCCGTGTCGGGGCTCAGCTGCCCGAGTTGGGCGATCAGGGCGGCGGCATCCGGGGCGATGTTCATCGTGGCGTGTCCACGGTCCACCTTCATGTTCATGCGCGAGCGATAGCTCATGGCCAGCGACCACTGGTCCGAAATATCCCACAGAATACCGGCATTCACGCCTACGGCCACGTTGGCATCCCCTTCGAGCCGGGCCGCCACGATCGACTGGTCCATCGTGCTCTCCAGGTAGCCTTTCCCGCCCTGGAGCAGTTGCAGCGTGGCCTGGGCCTGCGCAAGGGACTCACCCGTGAGGGCACCGCTGCCGATTGCCGCGTTGAGTTGGGCGATCTTCGGGTCGAGCATCGTGGTGATCAGCCCCTGGCGCGTCGTCTTCGAAAGCAGCGAGCGCGACAGGTCGAAGTTACCCCATGTGATCATCAGTCCGGCTCCGATCGACAGACGCTCGCAGAGCTTGAACGAAACGGTCGGTTGCACGGTATAGGCCGCCAGGTTGATCTCCTGGATCAGGTGTGCGCCCGACCAGTTGCTGCCCCAGTTCATCGACGACCCGTCCGGCGTATAGAAGCCCACACCCACAGCCAGTCGATCCGTGGGTTTGTAGTTGAAGTAGACGTGCAGCGGCGTCGAGAGTTTGTTGTCCGAATTTTCGGCCGGACCGCTCTGGTAGCCGTTCTCCAGTGTCGGAAGCGAACGGTACGTTACGTCCGAGAGAATTCCCGTGAAGCCTGCCGAGATATTGAAGCGGCTCTTCTGGAAAGCCGTGGCGGCCGGGTTGAAGTAGATGGATTCCGAGTTCAGTTTCATGGCCGTACCCACGTGTCCCATACCGGTCTGTTTGGCCGACATGTTGTTTACCTGGTACCCTTCGGCGTAGGCGCCCGAAGCGATGGCTGCGGAGGCCAGAACAAGGAAAAGTTTTTTCATAACGTATTGGTTTGGTTTATACTCGGCGTGTCTCACGACACGCAAAATCGGGGGCAAAAGTATAAAAACTATCTCCGCGAGCCAAACTTTTTGGTCCGAAATTCGTAAAAATTGAAATATTCGGTATAGCTTTGGTCGGATCGGCGCGTCGTTCGGACAGCTCCCGATCCGGGCCTTCCGAATCCCTCCGGAGTCTGTCGGGACGGGCGGAGGAGTGG
>CALUIG010000166.1 GCA_944320625.1 uncultured Alistipes sp. | reverse complement strand
CTAATACATGTTGTCGTACATCGACTGCGACTTGTCGTACTTCAGGTCCGACAGCGAGGCGGCCTTCACGCCGATGTTGAAACTCCATGAACGGTGGTACCCGAAGGGAATCCACGAGAAGGACATCTGCCAGCAGTGCAGGTCGCGCGTGATCGATACCGACGAGGTGGTCAGTTTGTTGGTCTTGATGTCGTAACCGCCCTGGAAGGTGATACCGGTTTTCGGGGTGAGGTTCACCGAACCGTTGAAACCGATGGTCTGCGTGACGTTCTTGCGGTATCCCGTTGTGCCGTTGTTGACGTACGACACCGAGTAGTTCACCGCATAGTTGAAGCCGAAGTTCCACGGCAGGGTGAAATCATAGTAGCTTTGGGCCATGTATTGCCTTCGCAAGACGGGGTCCATCTGTCCGTAGGGGTCGTAGAAGGGATTCTGGTACTCCGGAGGGATCGACGTGATGTCGTTCACCGCCGGGGTGCTCTTGTCTTCGCGTGACTTGAACGTATAGCCGAATGACCAGCCCGTCGAGGTGATACGCCCCGGGAAGAAGAGTTTGTCGTAGCGTACACCCTGCGGCGTCACCCGATAGGGGTCGAGTGTCGCCGAGAGGTTGATGCCGAAGTTCTTGAAGAGCGTCGTGCGGAACGACAGCGAAATGGTCGACAACCGCATCGAATCGGCCAGGAAGTTGTAGGATCCGCTGGCCCGCAGTTCATCGATGAGCTTGATCTTCTTCACGCCCGAGGTGTCTCGCTTCGAGAGGACCTTCATTTCGAGGTTCTGCGACAGCGAGAAGTTCATCGACATCGACCGTCCGGACGACGGGACGCCGTAGGCGTTGACCGCATAGGGCGAGTAGGTCGTGTAACGCCCCGTCGAGTCGGTCTGGCGTGTCATGTAGTAGCCGTATTTCGGGTCGCTGAAGTCCGGGGCGTAGGAGAAGCCGATCGAAGGGGTCAGCGTGTGGCGGATGGCCTGGATCTTGCGGTCGCGGCGCTTCTTCGTGAAGTCGAACATGCCGTAGACGGTCGTCGAGGCCGAGACGCTGAAGTTGTAGTTGTAGAGGCGGTAGAAGCCGTAGTTCGTCGGGAGCGTGTCGGTCTGGTTCGTGATCGGATTCCACTCGTACTCCACCTTCTTGAAGTACCACTTCTCGGTGTAGTTGGCCGAAGGCGTCACGTTGATGTAGTTGAAGAGGTTGAACGACGCCGAGACCGGAATCGAGTGTTCGATACCGTTCTTCATGTTGTCGAGCGTCTTTTTGGAGAAGATCTCCGATTCGGTGGTCGTCACCGAGTTGGTCATCTTGCCCGTGTACTGCATCGAGATCTTCTCGTACCAGCGGTCCTTGCCCATCTTCTCCTTGCGCTTGAAGGGGTAGAAGCGCGAGACGTTGAAGACCACCGTCGGCAGGGTGATCGAGATCGACTGGTTCTGCGAGTTCTGCGAAATGGCCATGTTGGCCGACAGGGAGAAGGGGGTTCCCGCCCAGCTCTTCGAGTAGGAGATCGAGGAGTTGGTCTGTGTGGCCAGAATGTCGTTGAGGTTCGTGGCCGAATACTTGCTGTAACCGCTCGTGGCGAAGTTCACCGAGGCCGAGAAGGTCGAACCCGGATTGGCCTTGGCATCCTGCGAGTGGGTCCACTGGATGCGGAAGTTGTTCTGCTTGATGTAGTCGGGCTCACCCTTTTCTCCGGTCTTCACGTTGGAGAACTCCATGTTGAAACTGCCGCTGTACTTGTAGCGCTTGATGTAGCGTGAGGCGGCCGAGGCCTCCCACGATCCCAGCGTGTAGATACCCCCTCGTACGGCCAGGTCGGCATAGTCGCCCAGCGTGAAGTAGTAACCCAGATCGCGCAGGAAGAATCCCTTGGAATACTCCTCGCCGTAGGTCGGCATCAGCAGTCCCGACTTCGGCCCCGAACTGATCGGGAAGAAGCCCTCGGGAATGCCCAGAAAGTAGATCGGCACGTCCTCCATGACCAGGTAGGCGGGTCCCGTGACGACCTTCTTGCCGGGGATCACCTTGGCCTTGGTCATTGCCAGGTAGAAGTGCGGATGGTCGGTTTCGTCGCACGTGGTGTACTTGCCGTGCTGGATGTTGATCGTGTTGTCGGGCATCTTCTTCACGCTTCCGCCCACGAGCCAGCCGTCGCCCTGCTGCGTGGCCACACCCTTGATCTTGGCCTTCTTCGAATCGAGGTTGTAGGTGATCGTATCCATCTGGTAGGAGGCCGAGCCGTCGGAGAATTCCGGCTTGGTGATGATCGGCTTCCCTTCGAGCGAGTCGGGTTTACCGTAGGCGTGGACCAGCTTCGAGTTCATGTCGATGCGCATGAAGTCGGCCTTGAGGTTGCTGGTCTGGTAGGTCACGTCGCCCTGGTTGTAGATGTAGACCAGCTTGTTGCGTACGTCGTAGACCAGCGAGTCGGTGTTCTTGCCCGAGATCGGGTCGTCGAGGAATGCTCCGGCCGGACGGGGCTTCTTGACCGTGTCGCGGCGCATCGTGTCGACCGTGAGCGAGTCGCTCCGCATCTCCAGCGAGTCGCTCTTTTGGGCGATGAGCGAGTCGACCTGTGCCGAAAAGAGTGAATCCTTCTCCTCCTGGGGCAGGGCATTGAAGGCTGCGTTGCGGCGAGCCTGTTCGCGGGCGGCCCGGGCCTCGCGGCGTGCGTCACGGCGCGAGAGGGGGGAGGCTGGGGATTGGACCGCGGAGTCCGCCACGAGGACCGCGGTGCGGGAAAGGGTATCGTCCGGGAGCCGGTCGGGGATCGTACGCGGAGCCATACCGCCCAATACAGCCTGGGCGAACAGCACGAGCACGGCCGCCGACAAGAGATATTTTGCCCTTACGTTATCCAAAATTCCAAAAATTTTCCGTACCTTTGCCGACAAGTCGGCAAAAACGCCCGGATCGGGCCCCGGAGGCCCTCCTGCCGCGTTTTCGGCTCGACAAAGATAGGTAAAAATTTACAGAAAGCTCACACTTGGCACCATTAAATATGCGCACACGTCTTCTGTTGTGGTTCCTCGCATGCACGGCGGCCGTCGTCTCTACAAACGCGGTTGCGGCGGGGAATATTGCGCATGGCGTGGAAGTCGTGGTGATCGATGCCGGGCACGGCGGCAAATTCCCCGGGGCCCATTACGGCGGCGTTTATGAGAAGACCCTTACGCTGAAGGTCGCTCTGAAACTCGGAAAACTCATCGAGGAGGGGATGCCCGGCGTGAAGGTCGTCTATACGCGTACCACGGACAAGGCCCTGGGGGCTGATCTGGCGTCGGACCTCCAGGCCCGGGCCGACATCGCCAACAAGGCCGGCGGCGACCTCTTCATATCGATCCATGCCAATGCGGCGCCGCGTGCCACGGCCGTCAAGGGCGTCGAGACATTCATCATGGGTGAGACCCCCAAGGAGCAGCGATACAACGAAAATGCCCTCTACGAGAGCAACCGCGAGGATCTGATCGACATGTCGGACGAGCGCACCGCGGCCATCGTGCGGGCCTATATTCAGAATCTGCAGTTCACCTACGGGGAATACAGCATGGCCATCGCGCGCTGCATCCAGACGCAGTACACCAAGGCCGGACGCAATTCCCGGGGGGTGAAACGACAGCTGCTGCGTGTGTTGTACGCCACGGACATGCCCAGTGCGCTGACCGAGATCGGGTTCATGACCAATGCGCAGGAGTTGGCCTACATGAAGTCGGAACGGGGCCAGAACGAGATCGCTGCGTCGATCTACCGGGCCGTGAAGGAGTATTCGTCCTACCTGCTCGAAATGCGTACGGCCGAGGAGGGTGCTGCAGCGACGAATTCCGGTGCGGAGAAGCCCGCGACAACACCTCCCGCTCCGAAAGCGGACTCCTCTGGCGGGAAGACCGCCGGGAAGACCGCGGCGAAACCCGA
>CALUIG010000165.1 GCA_944320625.1 uncultured Alistipes sp. | reverse complement strand
GGCGGATTATTTCCGGCGTTCGATTTCGTACTCCAGTTCGCCGCGGCTGTTCACCAGCGTGTAGTGCATCACCCCCTCGTCGAACGACAGCAGCCCGAATCCCGAATTTTCACTCGCATACTGTGTCAGCGCTCCCCGTTGCGGAGCCCGCTGCTTCGATGCCGAGGTGTTCACCACATAATCGATGCTGTCCTGCCCCGTGCGGATGTGCTGGAACGTATGAATGTGGCCGCTGAAGTAGGCGTCGACGCCGTTCCGGCGGAAAACGTCTTCCAGACGTGCCCGCAGATTCTCCTGTTCAATATCGTCCTTTTCGTCGTAGGTGTACATCGGGTGGTGTCCCACGACGATCTTCCACTTCTCCGGCGAGACGTGCAGCACGCTGTCGATCCAGCGCACCTCGGCATCGGGATCCACCAGCTGTACGTCGGGATACTTCTCCGACTCTTCGCGGTATTTGTCGATCAGCGGTGCCGTATCGATGAAGACGAAGCGCACCCGTTCCGATTCGGGGTCGTCGTCATCCAGCGGAACTGAGAGCGTATAGTAGCGGTCGGGCATGTTCCAGCGGCGGCTCACGTCGGAGTAGTCCATCATCGCCTGCGTATTGCCGCGGTACTCGTGGTTGCCCAGCACTCCATACCACGGGCATTGCAGTTCGCCGTGGGTATAGATATTTTCGAAGTTGCTCCACAGCAGCGGGTCGCGGGTTGACTGAATCCCCTCGTAGTGGAACAGGTCGCCGCACGAGATCACGAATTCCGGGCCCAGCTCGTCGGCATAGACCCCCATCCATTCGCTGACCAGGCGCTGATCGTAGGAGCCGTTCCGACCGGCGTCGGCAAGCATCAGGATGTTTAGCTCTCCGTCATAGGTTCCTTCGGCGGCCTTCTTTTCCGGTTCGGTTGCCGTACAGGCCGCGAGGAACGACGCGAACAGCATAAAGCAGATTTTATTCATACGGATAAGGATTAAAATGGTTTTTACGGCGGCAAATATAGCCAATAATCGCACATGCGGAATCGGCTCCGATAAACTTAACTGATTTGTAACATGTTTGTATCCAAGTCGTTGCATGGATATAAAATCGGAGTAACATCCCCGCTCTACTTTTGCGGCAGAAAACGATCAACCAATTTTCTGCACATATGAAGAAATATTGTCTCTACCTTCTTTTCGCATGGGTCCTGGGGGTCTCCATGCCTCTCCGGCTGGCTGCGGCTCCGGACAGCGAATCTCTCTCCGGATCGGTCGAAGCCGCGGCTGCGGCAGCTCCCCGGGGTTCGCTCTCCGGTGTTGTCCTCGACGACAATCGTCATGCCATTCAGGGTGCCGTGGTCCATATCCGTGCGTTGAATCTCGGAGCCGTGACGGCTTCCGACGGCAGTTTCTCGCTCCGGGGCATTCCCGAGGGGCGCTACGAGGTCTGCGTCAACTTCGTGGGGTATGAGCAAATCTGCCAGACTTACGACATCCGCAAGGACCAGACCCTGCATTGTGAATTCCTCCTTCACGAAGGAATGGCCATCGGTAATGTCGTTGTTTCGGGCATTGTCGAGGGGCAGCGACGGGCCCTTTCGATCCAGAAGAACAACGACGGTGTAAGCAACATTGTGGCTGCGGATCAGATGAGCCGTTTTGCCGACGCGAATATCGGTGACGCCATGAAGCGTATCCCCGGCATCAATGTCCAGTATGACCAGGGCGAGGCTCGCTTCGGACAGGTGCGCGGTACGGCCCCCGATCTCACCTCCGTGACACTCAACGGAAACCGGCTGCCCTCGGCCGAAGGCGACTCGCGTGCCGCACAGCTGGACCTTATTCCCACGGACATGATCCAGACCATCGAGGTCCACAAGGTTGTCACGGCCGACATGGACGGCGATGCGATCGGAGGTGCGGTGAATCTCGTGACGAAGAATTCGCCCTACCGGCAGACCGTGGCCGCGACGGCCGGTGCCGGATACAACCCCATTTCGCAGCGTGTCACTTTCAACGGCTCGGCAAGCTGGGGTTCGCGCTTCTTCAACGACAAACTCGGAGTCATGGCCTCGCTTGCCTACCACAACAACCCGATCGGTTCGGACAACATCGAGGCCACCTGGAAGGAGGATGATGCCGGGAAGGCCTATGTCGACGAATTCGAGGTGCGACAGTATTACGTACACCGCGAACGTCAGAGCTACTCGCTCTCCCTCGACTGGAAATTCAACGAAAACCACAAGATCGAACTCCGCGGCATGTATAACCGCCGCAACGACTGGGAGAACCGCTACCGCCTGACCTATAAGGATATTACACCCGACGCGGACGGCACGGCAACGGCCTATCTGCGCCGTCAGACCAAAGGCGGATCGCCCGACACGAAGTTCGCCCGTCTCGAACGCCAGCAGACGGCCGACATCGCCCTTTCGGGCGAGCACAACCTGGGCTGGCTGGGGGTCGAGTGGGGCTTCGATTACGCACGTGCTTCGGAGGACCGCCCCAACGAACGCTATATCGGGCTGGAGAGCGACGAGGACAACCCGATCCGCTTCGACATGGATCTCAGCGATGAGCGCGAACCGCGTTTCACGCCGATTGACCCCTCGCTCATGACGCTCAATACGACGAACTTCGTCAAGCTCGACGAACTGACCGAGTCGTTCAGCGAAATCGAGGAGACCGAATACAAGGCCCACGTCGATCTCCGGGCCCGGCTCTTCACCGGAACCTTTGCCGGAACGCTTCGCGCCGGTTACAAGTACCAGGACAAGGACAAGTCGAAACGGATCACCTTCTACGACGTGGAGCCTGCCGATGAAACCGCCTTCCTCGCCCGGTCCATGAGTGCCGGCAACACCTACAACGCCACGCGCAAGCACTTCTACGCCGGAGACTACACCGTCGGGGATTTCGTCAGCAAACAATACCTCTCTCGGCTCGATTTCGGGGATCCCTCTCTGTTCAGCCGTTCGCGCAATCCGATGGAGGAGGCCGAGAACTACTCCGGAAAGGAGGCCATCCACGCCGCCTACCTGCGTTACGACCAGCAGTTCGGCAGCCGTCTGAAACTCATCGCCGGACTTCGCCTCGAACATACCTCCTTCGACTATACGGGCAATGCCCTCCATGTGGATGCCGACGAGGAGAACATCACCTCGACCCCCACCTCCCGCAAGTCGGAGTTCGACAACTGGCTGCCCTCGGTGCTGCTCAAATACGAACCGGTGGAGAACCTCGTGCTGCGCGCCAGCTTCACCACGACGCTTGCCCGTCCGAAGTTCCGCCAGATGGTTCCCGGTGACCGGGTGAACCTTGCCGATGAGGAGTACACGATGGGCAATCCCGACCTGCGCAACACCATTTCGAACAACTGCGACCTGATGTTCGAATACTACTTCCGGACGATCGGTCTGGTGTCGGGCGGCATCTACTACAAGGAGATCTCCGACTTCATTGTCGACGCCATGATCGAGGACCAGACGATCGGCGGGACCGAGTTCAAGGAGCTCTACAAGGCCGTCAATGCCGGAGACGCCCGGCTGTTCGGGGTCGAGGTGGCCTTCCAGCGTGACCTGGGATTCATCTCCCCGGCGCTGAAGCACTTCGGAATCTACACCAACTACACCTACAACCATTCGAAGGTCACGCGGCTGACCGATCCGATCTTCGCAGGCCGCAGCGCCGACGACATCCAGTTGCCCGGAACCCCCGAGCATACGCTCAATGCCTCGCTCTACTTCGAGAACAAGCGCCTCACGGCCACCCTTTCGTACAACTACGCCAGTTCGTTCCTCGACAACGAGGAGATGGGTATGACCCCCTTCACCGATCGCTACTACGACCGTGTCAACTACCTGGATGCCAATGTCTCGGTGCGTGCCACGAAACACATTTCGATCTTCGCCGAGGTGGGCAACCTGCTGAACCAGCCCCTGCGCTACTACCAGGGAACGAAGGACCGCGT
>CALUIG010000164.1 GCA_944320625.1 uncultured Alistipes sp. | reverse complement strand
CCCTCCCCCTCTTTTGTTTCTCTTCTTTTTTCTTCCTGGCCCGGCCCAATCCGTCCACTCCAGTCCAGTTCCAATTCGGTCACCTCGGCCCGGCTCAATCCAATCACTTCGGTCCTGTCCAATCCAATCCAATCCAATCCAATCACCTCGGTCCTGTCCTGTCCTGTCCTGTCCTGTCCTGCTCTGTCCTGTCCTGTCCTGTCCTGCCTTGTCAGCCCGGCCCGGGCCGGCTTACGACGCTATTTTTCGCGTTCGATCAGGGAGCGGATGCTCTGGATCAACATCGCAACGGCCACGGAATTGAACCCTCCTTCGGGGATGATTACGTCGGCATACTTCTTCGAGGGTTCGACGAATTCGTCGTGCATGGGCTTCACCGTGGAGGTGTACTGCGTGATGACCGACTGCATCGTACGTCCGCGCTCGCAGACGTCGCGCAGAATACGCCGCGCCAGCCGGATGTCGGCATCCGTATCGACATAGACCTTGATGTCCATCAGGTCGCGCAACTCCTTGTTTTCGAAGATGAGGATTCCGTCGACGATGATCACCTTCGACGGTTTGACGCAGACGGTCTCGGGCATGCGGTCGTGGTCGACGAACGAATAGACGGGATGCTCGATCGGAACATTGTTCTTCAAGGCCTTGATGTGTTCGACGAGCATCTCGGTGTCGAAGGCCTGGGGATGGTCGTAGTTGAGTTTGGTCCGCTCCTCGTAGGTGAGTTCGGGATGAGCCTTGTAGTAGTAGTCGTGGCAGAGCGTGGCCACGTCATCCCCCTGGAAAGCCTCCTGCAGCCGTTTCACGAGGGTCGATTTTCCCGATCCGGTACCTCCGGCGACTCCGATAACCGTAACTTTCATGTCGTGTCGATCGTTTTAGGTGGTTTTCAAAAATTCGAAAAAAGGACCGCCCGACCGGACCGTCCTTTTTCCTGGTTTAAGCGTCGATATTGGCGTAATGGGCATTCCGTTCGATGAACTCGCGGCGGGGCGGCACGTCGTCGCCCATGAGCATCGAGAAGATGCGGTCGGCTTCGGCGGCATTTTCGATGTTCACCTGGCGCAGAATGCGCGTGTCGGGATTCATCGTCGTCTCCCACAGCTGGTGTGCGTTCATCTCACCGAGACCTTTGTAGCGTTGTACGTGTGCTCCCTTTCCGAATTCGGCGGTAATTTCGTCACGCTCCTTCTCGGTCCAGCAGTAACGTTCCTGCTTGCCCTTCTTGACAAGGTAGAGGGGCGGGGTGGCGATATAGACGTGTCCGTTTTCGATGAGCTCCTTCATCTTGCGGAAGAAGAAGGTCAGCATCAGCGTGGCGATGTGGCTGCCGTCGACGTCGGCATCGGTCATGATGATGATCTTGTTGTAGCGCAGGCCTTCGAGGTTCAGCGCCTTGGAGTCCTCCTCGGTGCCGATCTTGACACCCAGGGCCAGGAACATGTTCTTGATCTCCTCGTTCTCCCACATCTTGTGCTCCTGGGCCTTTTCGATGTTCAGGATCTTGCCTCGCAGCGGCATGATGGCCTGGAAGTTGCGGTCGCGGCCCGACTTGGCCGTACCGCCTGCGGAGTCACCCTCGACGAAGAAGATCTCGGCTTCCGAACGGTCCCGGCTCGTACAGTCGGCGAGTTTTCCGGGAAGCCCGGCGCCCGAAAGCACGGTCTTTCGCTGGACGAGTTCGCGGGCGTGGCGTGCGGCATGGCGAGCCGTAGCGGCAAGGATGACCTTCTGCACGATGGCTCGGGCATCCTTGGGGTTCTCTTCGAGGTAGTCTCCGAGCGCCGAGGCCATGGCCTGATCGACAGCTGCGGCGACCTCGTCGTTCCCGAGTTTGGTCTTGGTCTGGCCCTCGAACTGGGGTTCGGCGACCTTCACCGAGACAACGGCCGTCAGACCTTCGCGGAAGTCGTCACCGTTGATGTCGAACTTCAGCTTGGCGAGCATGCCCGAATCCTCGGCGTATTTCTTGAGCGTGCGGGTCAGGGCGCGGCGGAATCCCGTGAGGTGCGTACCGCCCTCGATGGTGTTGATGTTGTTGACGTAGGAGTGTACGTTCTCCGAGAAGGAGTCGTTGTACTGCATGGCCACCTCGACGGGAACTCCGTTCTTTTCGGTATCGAGGTAGATGATCTGTTCGATGATCGGCGTGCCGCGCGTGGCGTCGAGGTATTTGACGAACTCCTTGAGGCCTTCTTCGGAGTAGAAGTGGTCCTCGCGGGTCTTGCCCTCCTCGTCGGGGCGGCGGTCGTAGAGGTTCAGCCGGATTCCCTTGTTCAGGAAGGCCAGTTCGCGCAGGCGGTTGGCCAGGATGTCGTACTTGTATTCGGTGGTATGGGTGAAGATCTCGGCGTCGGGTTTGAACGTCACGATCGTACCGCGGTCGGAGCATTCGCCGACGATCTCGACTTCGGAGGTGGGCTTACCCTTGGAGTAGGATTGGCGGAAGATTTTTCCGTCGCGGTGGATCTCGGCGATGAGGAGTGTCGAGAGGGCGTTGACGCACGAAACGCCGACGCCGTGCAGGCCACCCGAAACCTTGTAGCTTCCCTTGTCGAACTTACCGCCGGCGTGGAGCACGGTCAGCACGACCTCCAGAGCGGACTTGCCCTCCTTTTCGTGGAAGTCGGTGGGGATACCGCGGCCGTTGTCGCGTACGGTGATCGAGTTGTCTTCGTTGATCGTCACGTCGATGTCGGTGCAATACCCGGCGAGGGCCTCGTCGATGGAGTTGTCGACGACCTCGTAGACGAGGTGGTGGAGGCCCTTTTCGCCGATGTCACCGATGTACATGGCGGGACGTTTCCGCACGGCTTCGAGGCCTTCGAGGACCTGGATGTTCGATGCGGAATATGCTTCTTCTTGTTTCTTAACGATTTCTGGTTCGGTGCTCATTTCAACGGTTTCAAATATCGTACAAATGTACGAAAAAGTTTCGGATAATCCAATAGAGCGAGCCGTTGCGGGTTGTCGAAAATTACGCCAGTTCGGCCGTGAGATCGACCTCGCGGATCCTTCCCTGTGCGAAGAGGATGGCACGGGCGGGGTAGTTCTCGATGAGAGCCGTATTGTGCGTGGACATGACCACGGCGCAGCCCTCCTCGGCGATTCTGCGGAAGAGTTTCATGATGCCGTCGGCCGTGACGGGGTCGAGATTTCCGGTGGGTTCGTCGGCCAGCAGCACCTGCGGGTCGTTGAGCAGAGCGCGGGCAATGACCAGGCGCTGCTGCTCGCCTCCGGAGAGTTCGAAGGGCATTTTGTAGCTCTTGGCGCCGAGTTCGACCAGCCCGAGGACCTTGTCGATGCGTTCACGGATTTCGTGTTCGTGTTTCCAGCCGGTAGCCTTCATCACATAGTAGAGATTCATGAAGACGTTGCGGTCGGTGAGGAGCTGGTAGTCCTGGAAGACGATTCCGATCCGGCGGCGCAGGTAGGGGATGTCGCGGCGGCGGAGCCTGCGCAGATCGAACCCTGCGATCTGACCCTCTCCGGTGAGGAGTTGCATTTCGGCGTAGAGGGTCTTCAGGAGGGAGCTTTTTCCGCTTCCGACGCGTCCGATCAGGTAGACGAACTCTCCGGGCCGGACCGTGAGGTTCACGTCCGAGAGGACCATTTCGCCCTGCCGGAGGAGTTTCTTCTCGGAGACGCTCCCGAAGGGGTCGTCGGCATGGTAGATGGCCACGTTGCGGAGTTTTACGACATATTGGTTGTCCATGACAGTTTCGGTTTTCCGAGTCAAAGATAAGAAAAATATCCGGATCGGGACCTGCGAGGGGGAAAATCGGGAAAAATGTATTATCTTTGCGGGGTCTACGGTCGACATCTGCACCGCAGCATCCGGGGGTGCCCGGTTTTGACAGCAGGCAGAGTTTGATGGTAAGCACGCCGAGCGCTGTGTGGCGGCTCGTAAATCCCGACGCTCGAACTATAAATGGCAATAACAGCTACGCACT
>CALUIG010000163.1 GCA_944320625.1 uncultured Alistipes sp. | reverse complement strand
CGGTCGGGATTTTTCTTCAGAAATTGCTCCCAACTCTGCGACCCGCCTTTCGATGCGGCCTTTTTGCCCCCGCCTAATCCCTTGACCCGCTCATCGCCCAGGGCCGCGTTCAGCGGACTTGCTGTGGTGAAGTAGTGGCAAAGGGCTACGGCCATGCCGTCCGTGGCGTCGAGGCGCCGGGGCGGCCGGTCGATTGTGAGGATCCGGCAGACGATGGCCGCCACCTGCTCCTTGGAGGCCGATCCGCGACCCGTAATAGCCTGTTTGATTCGCATTGGAGCGTATTCGAAGACCTCGCGGTCCCGGCTCAGGGCTGCAGCCATTGCGACGCCCTGGGCACGCCCCAACTTGAGCATCGACTGTACGTTCTCGCCGAAAAAGGGCGATTCGAGCGCCACCTCCTGCGGGGCATACTGTTCGATCAGTGCACCGACCCGCTCGAAGATATAACGCAGTTTGGAGTAGGGATCCGGGAACTTGTGCAGGTCGATGTCTCCCAGTACGACCGAACGCACCGTGCGCCCTTCCACCTCCAGCACGCCGTAACCCATGTAGTTCGTGCCGGGGTCGATTCCCATGATGCGGTATTTTTGCGGGGCGTTCATGCCTTTGCGAGTGGTTCGGGGGGCTCCGGAACGCAGACCCCTCCCTTCGGCCGTTGCGGAAAGGAGGGGCCTCGACCGGAACGGCCGGATTATTGGAGCAGTTCGGCGATCTTCTCGTAAAGGGCCTCGCCGCGCAGGTTCTTGGCCACGATCTTTCCGTTGTTGTCGATCAGGAAGTTCGACGGAATTCCGCTGACGGCATAATCCTTGGCAGCCTGGTTGTCGAATCCGTTCAATTCACCCACGTGTACCCACGTCATTTGGTTCTCCTTGACGGCCTCGAGCCAGTCTTCACGGTCGTTGTCGAACGATACGCCGAAGATTTCGAATCCCTTCTTGTGGAATTCGTCGTAGGTCTTTTTCAGATGGGGAACCTCGCCCATGCAGGGACCGCACCACGATGCCCAGAAGTCAAGCAGGACATACTTGTTGGCGGGATTCTCGACGACGGATTTCAGCGAAACCTCCTTGCCGTCGGCATCGGGCTGTACGACATCGATATAGGGCTGGCCGATGTCGGTTTTCATCTTTGCCCGGGCGCTCTCCGCGAGTTCGACGAGTACCGGGTTCTGCTGCATTTCGGGTGAGAAGCGGGCGATTTCGTCCAGCAGTTCCTGTCCCGAGAGTTCGTAGTTCATCTGCTGGGCCAGCAGCAGGGCTCCGAAGAGGTTGTCGCGGTTCTGTTCGACGGTTTCCCGGGTCAGGGTTTCGTATTCGCTTTCGATCTGGGCCCGCCGCTCCTCGGAGGTGGCGCTGTCGCGGAACTCCCGAATGAGTTTGTCTCCGGCTTCGGCATAGGCTGCATTGGCGTCATTGGCCGGGGTTCCGGTCACACGCTTGCGGAAGGGGTTGTCGGGGTTGTCGTTCACCGAGATCGTGCCGGGCTCGAGGAGCAGCATGGCAACGAACGTGGCACTCTCTTCCCGGGCATCCCGCAGGATGGCGACCTGCGGTTCTTCGGCAATGCCCTTGAGTCGGAAGGCTCCGTCTTTCACGGCTGCCGAGTCGAGGATGTTCTGCTCCTCGTCGAAGAGATAGACCGTGGGGTTTGCATCTGCGATCTGTCCCTCGACGACGTACTGGTTTTTGGGGCTGCAGCTGCCCAGCAGGGCTGCGGAAGCTGCAAGAATGAAGAGTTTGTTCATGGTTTCTTATTTTTTGAGTTCGTTGATCTGTTTTTCGAGTTCGGCGACGCGGCGGACCAGTTCCGGGAGATTCTTGAAGACGGCCGACGAACGGTGATACTGCATGCCGGGCAGTGCGGGATAACCGAGCCGGATTTCGTCGTCGCCGACACTCTTGTCGATGCCGCTCTTGGAGCCGATCTTCACGCGGTCGCCGATCGTGACGTGGTCGGCAATGCCGACCTGTCCGGCGAGGAAGCAGTTGCGGCCCACGCGCGAGGTTCCGGCGATTCCGGTCTGCGCCGAGGAGACGGTGTTTTCGCCGATCTGGACGTTGTGGCCGATCTGGATCAGGTTGTCGAGTTTCACGCCGCGGCGGATGATCGTGGAGTCGGTCTTGGCGCGGTCGATGCAGGTGTTGGCGCCGATCTCCACGTCATCCTCGATTATGACGTTGCCCAACTGGGGTATCTTGTCGAATCCCCCTTCGGCATTGGGCATGAATCCGAATCCGTCGGCGCCGATGACGGCTCCGGCATGGAGGATGCAGTTGGCGCCCACGGAGCATCCCTCGTAGATCTTCACGCCGGGATAGAGCGTCGTGTTGTCGCCGACGCAGACGTTTGGTCCGAGGTAGACCTGGGGATAGATCTGGCACCCTTTTCCGATCCGGACACCCTGTTCGACGACGGCGAAGTCTCCGATGTAGCACTCTTCGCCGACGGAAGCCTGTTCGGAGACGGAGGCGCGGGGGCTGATTCCCTTCCGGCGGGGTTTTGCGGCGTTGTACATGGCCAGGAGTTTCACGACGCAGGCTGCGGCGTCATCCACCTTGACGAGCGTGGCCGAGACGGGCTGTGCGGGTTCGAACGTGCGGTCGACCAGGACGATCGAGGCCTGGGTGGTGTAGAGGAAGGGTTCGTATTTGGGATTGGTGAGATAGGCCAGCGAACCGGCTTTCCCCTCCTCGATCGAGGAGACGGTGTGTACCGTGGCGTTTTTGTCGCCGAGGACGTCGCCGCCCAAAAATCCGGCGATCATTTCGGCCGTAAATTCCATCATAGTCGTTCGTTTAGAGGTATTGGTTTATGTCGATTCCGTGGGGAAGGAACTCCTCGACGTTTCGTCCGAACGAGAGGACCTCTCGGACGGTCGACGAGGAGATGTCGGCCACGGGGGCCGGGGTGAAGAGCATCACCGTGGTCAGGGCGGGGTAGATGCGGTGGTTGGTGGCCTCCATGGTGCGTTCGTACTCGAAGTCGGTGGTGTTCCGCACGCCGCGGATGATGGCGCAGGCTCCGACCTCTTCGGCGAATTCTCCCGTGAGTCCGGTATAGATCCGGGCCTCGACGCGGGGTTCATCCCGGAAGATGTCGTCGATCAGGCGTTTTCGGTTTTCGACGGTCAGCAGTCCGCATTTTGCGGTGTTGTTGCCGATGCCGATCACCACCCGGTCGAAGAGGTTGAGGGCTTCTTCGACCAGGGCGGCGTGCCCGCGGGTGAAGGGGTCGAACGACCCCGGGAAGATTGCAGTACGTTCCATATTCGGCAAAGGTAGAAAAAAAACGCAAACCCCGCACGTTTTTGGGGGGTTATTCGTGGTTTGAGCGTTCGATGCGCACGTATTCGGCGTAGACGATCCGGGTATGGGGATTCGAGGAGACGATCTCCTGCCGCAGGGCCTTGGTTCCCCAGCGAAAGAAGAGGAAACGGCGGGGAACGCGGTGTATGACCTGGCGGAGGGTGTCGACGCTCTGGATGCGGCAGTGGACCGAATCCCGGGAGAGGTATCCTTCGACGAAGACCCAGGGGTCCCTCCATCGGAACGATTTCAGGGTATCGAAGATGGGTTCGCGGGGTGTTTCCTGCACGACGACGGTGTCTCGGAGCGGAGCCTGGAACCGGGTTTGCGAGGCGGAGGCGAGGCGAGCCGATGCTTCGAGTCTCCGGATGCGGATGCCGAGGCGGCGGATCTCGGCGGCATCTTCGGCGCGGAGTCGTTCGAATTCCGAACAGCGCAGGCGCAGGACCTGGGCGGCGGCGGCCTCCTCGCCGGCCCGGGTCCGGTAGTGGACGAGATCGGAGGCCAGGGCCTCCTGGTTCTGGGCGAGCCGCCGGTTTTCACCGCGGTAGTGGCGGAGTACGAAAAACAGGGCTGCCGAGACGAGCACGGCATAAAGGACAAGGTATTTTTTCATGATTTTCGGGATGTTGGATCTCCCGAAAGATAAGTCCGGTTG
>CALUIG010000162.1 GCA_944320625.1 uncultured Alistipes sp. | reverse complement strand
GCCAACGAGGTCGAGAACTGGGCGAAGATCGAGGCCGACCGCTTCCGCAACCCCGTGATCCGCGGCTTCCACACCGAACTGGAGACCATTTACGAGGAGAAGAACATGTCGCTCACGCGCGACTCGCGCAAGGTCTGGGAGACCCTCGACGCCGCACTCTTCCCCAACCACCCCTACGGTACGCAGACCGTGCTGGGAACTCAGGAGCACCTGAAAAACCCCTCGATCACAAACGTAAGGAACTACCACAAGACCTTCTACGTTCCGAACAACATGGCCATCTGTCTCTCGGGAGACCTCAATCCCGACGAGGTGATTGCCACCATCGACAAGTATTTCGGAGACATGCAGCCCAACGAAAACCTGCCGAAGCTCGAATTCAAGCCCGAAGAGCCGATCACCGAGCCCATCGTGCGTGAAGTCTACGGGCTGGAAGCCGCCAATGTGATGATCGGCTGGCGCCTGCCGGGCTGCTCGACCGACCCGAACGACGTGGCCCGGATCGCCAGCGCCATCCTCCACAACAGCCAGGCCGGACTGATCGACCTCGACCTCAACCAGCAGCAGAAGGTCCTCGGTGCTTACGGCGGATTCTCCGGACAGCCCGATTACAGCACGTTCCTTGCCGGCGGCATCCCCAAGGCCGGACAGTCGCTCGAAGAAGTCCGCGACCTGCTTCTTGGCGAAGTGGCCAAACTCCGCTCGGGAGACTTCGATGAAGAGCTCATCAAGGCCTCGATCAACAACCTCAAACTCGCCCTGATGCGCGACTACGAGGATAACGACTCGCGTGCCGACATGTACGTACAGTCGTTCATCGCCGGAACCGACTGGGCCGACGAGGTGGCACAGCTCGACCGCATGTCCCGGATCACCAAACAGGACGTCGTCGACTGGGCAAACCAATACCTCGGGGAAAACAGCTACGCCATCATCTACAAGCGTCAGGGTGAGGACAAGAACGTCCAGAAGATCGCCGCTCCGAAGATCACGCCGATCGTCACCAACCGCGACATGCAGAGTGCCTTCCTGACCGACATTCAGAACTCCGAGGTGAAACCCATCGAGCCCGTCTTCGTCGATTACCGGACGGAGATGGCACAGTTCGACGTGCGGGACGGAATCCACGTCCTTTACAAACAGAACGAACTGAACGACATCTTCTCGCTGCAATATGTCTTCGACAAGGGTTCCGAGAGCGATCCGGCCCTCGAACTGGCCTTCAACTACCTGGAATACCTCGGCACCGAAGCCATGAGCGCCGAGCAGATCGCCTCCGAGATGTACGACATCGCCTGCTCCTTCTCGATGCGCGCCGGCAGCAGCCAGAGCATCATCCGGATCTCCGGATTGAGCGAAAACATGCCCAAGGCCATGGAGATTGTCGAGGGACTGATCGCCGACGCCGAGGCGAACGAGGCTATCCTCGAAAACCTCAAACAGGATCTGATCAAGTCTCGCGCCGATGCCAAACTCAATCAGGCAAGCAACTTCTCCGCACTGCAAACCTACCTCATCTACGGTGAGGAGTTCATCCGCCGCGCAACACTGAAAAACGACGAAATCCTGGCACTCCGTTCGGACGAACTCCTCGCCCGCGTACGCGATTTGATGAGCAAACAGCACGAGGTGCTCTACTACGGCCCGATGACGCAGGACGAGGTGAAGGGTCTCCTCGCCGAGAGCCACAAGGCGGCCGAAGTGCTCTCGCCCCTCGAAAAGAGCCATCCGAAAAAGCTGCAAACGGACCGGAGCAGCGTCGTGCTGGCCCAGTACGATGCCAACCAGCTCTATTACCTGCAATATTCGAATCGCGGGGAGGCTTTCGACGTGATGAACAAACCCGAAATCACGCTCTACAACGAGTATTTCGGCGGCAGCATGAATTCGATCTGCTTCCAGGAGATGCGCGAGGCCCGCGGTCTGGCATACACCGCCCAGGCCTGGCTCGGGACCCCCTCCTATGCCGATGACTGCTACAGCTACATCGCCTTCATCGCCACGCAGAACGACAAGATGCAGACCGCCATCGAGGCTTTCGACGAAATCATCAACCAGATGCCCGAATCCGAAGCAGCCTTCCTCATCGCCAAGGAGGCCATCCTCTCCCGGCTGCGGACGGATCGCACCACGGGAATCGACGTTCTGAACTCCTACCTCGCCCTGCGCCGTCTGGGGCTTGAGGAGGATCCCAACCGGATGGTTTTCGAACAGGTGCAGACCATGACGCTCGATGACGTGAAGGCCACACAGCAGAAATGGGTCAAGGACCGTCACTACACCTACGGCATTCTGGGAGACATCCGGAACCTCGATCTGAACTTCCTCAAGACGCTCGGTCCCATTAAGACCGTCTCGCAGGAGGAGATTTTCGGATACTGATCCTCGTCCCGCCACGGAAAACACGGCAAACCCCCGACTTTCTCATCAAGTCGGGGGTTTGTCGTACAGGAAGGGAGGGGCCGACCGCCTCACTCCGGCGGAGTGTGCAGCGACCGAACCGAATCCCGGACAATCAGACTCGGAGGCAGGAGGATTTGAGCCCGGCCCGGCTCCTTGTTCTTCAGAATCTGCAACAGCATCTTGACCGCCAGGATCCCCATCTCCTCGATCGGCTGGTTGACTCGCGTAATCGCCGGAGAGAGAAAATCCAGGTAGGTGTAGTTGTCGAACGAAATGAGCGACAGATCGTCCGGAATCTTCAGCCCCGCCTCCGAAACCGCCTTGATCGTGCCCAGCAGAATCGTATTGCTCAAGGCAAAGATCGCCGTGGGCGGATCCGCCTGAGCAAGGGCGAGCTTGGTCTCCACATATCCGTTCTGGATCGAAAAATCGGTCCCCGAAACCCGGGCCTGCGACTCGACCCCGAACGATTGCAGCGCCTGGCGATAACCTCGGACCCGCTCCAGCGTCGTAATGGAGGTGGGAGGACCCTGGATGCAGCAGATCCGGCGATGACCCATCTCCAGCAACATCCGCGTCGCATGGTAGCTCCCCAGGTAGTTGTCGGTCGAAACATAGGGAAGCGTCGTATCCCGGAAATAGCGGTCGATCAACACGATCGGAGTCTGTGCCGCCGCCGTCTCCAGCACCCGGGGATCTCCCCCGCACGGCACAACGATGATCCCGTCGATATTCCGGCTCATCAGGGAGTTGATCCCTTCACGCTCCTCCCGCTCGTTCTCCATCGAGTCCACCAGAATCACCGTATAACGGTACAACCGGGCCTCGTGGATGATCACATTCGCAATATTGGCGAAAAACGGGTTGTCAATGCTCGGAACGACCAGACCGATCGTATTCGTCCGCCGCGTCCGCAGGCTCTGCGCCGTCAAATTCGGCTGATAGTTGCATTTGCGAGCCTCTGCCGTGATCTTCTCCACCGTTTGAGCCGCAATCCGATACTTTTGCGCCTTGCCGTTCAGGACCCGGGATACCGTAGATATTGAAAAACCGGTTCGCTCAGCTATCGTTATCAACGTTTCCTTCTGCATGTTTCCCTGAATTATACGAACAAAGATACTTTTTTTTGAAAAAACTTCCAAGAATACTTGCCAATTCGGAATATTTTTATTTATATTTGCACAAACGTTTGCGCAAAGGGCCGCCAACCCCCCGACGCAAAACCCGAAGCCGAACCTAAAACTCTTCATCATGAACCCCAAGAAAATTGTTGTCATCGGCAGCAGCAATACGGACATGGTCATCAAGTCCGAAAAACTGCCGGCCCCGGGAGAAACCGTCCTGGGCGGGACCTTCCTCATGAACCCCGGAGGAAAAGGGGCAAATCAGGCCGTCGCCGCCGCACGACTCGGCGGAAACGTCTCGTTCATCTGCAAAACCGGAAACGACCTGTTCGCAAACCGGGCTACCGAAGGATACCGACAGGAGGGCATCAACACCGATTTCATCCTTCGAAACGCCGAAGTCCCCTCGGGAATCGCCCTGATCACCGTGGATGCAGCAGGGGAAAACTGCATCGTCGTGGCACCCGGGGCCAACAATACCCTCACCCCCGCCGACATCGA
>CALUIG010000161.1 GCA_944320625.1 uncultured Alistipes sp. | reverse complement strand
CCCCTTGAAGTTACCTTCGCCCACAAAACCCGCCTCTTAGGCGGGCGGCTCTTAGCCGGGCGGGAGCGCAGAACCGGATCGGAAACCCTTTGCAGCCACCTTCGCCCATAAAACCCGGCTCTTAGCCGGGCGGGCTAAGCCCGCGAACCCAGCCACAGGAAGACCATACCCACCAGAATGAAGGCCAGATCGACGGCTTTCGATCGCAGGTTCCGCTCGTGGAACAGCGCCGCACCGCACAGGAACGACACCACCACCGAGCCCCGCCGGATCATCGAGACAATCGAAATCATCGCATCCGGCTCCTGCAGAGCGTAGAGGTAGGCAAAGTCCGCCAGCGTCAGGAAAACGGAGATCAGCGGAATCGCCCAGCTCCACCGGAACGGCGTCGTATGGCCCCGCCGCGGCCACCACAGCAGTGCAACCACCACGGCCATCATCAGAAACTGGTAGAGGTTGTACCAGCTCTGTACGAAAACCGGGTCGAGACGCGTCATGATGTATTTGTCGTAGAGGCCGCTCACGGCACCCGTGACGGCCGACAACGCAATGAAGAGAATCCAGAGGTTGTGCGTGAAGTCAACCCCCTCGCGGCGGGAAGACCGGCTCAGCAGAAACAACGATACCAGGGCCAGCACCACACCGATCCATTGGTAGAGGTTCAACCGCTCGCCGAAGAGCAGGAATGCTCCGACGAGCACCATCACGGGACGGGTGGCATTGATCGGTCCCACGATCGTGATCGGGAGGTGTTTCATGCCGAAGTAGCCGAAGATCCACGACGTGAGGACGATCACCGATTTGAGGATCACCAGTCCGTGTGCCGAGGCCGTGCCGGGCGTCGAGGCCAGCACCGTACCGTCGAACCACCCCAGGCCGAGTTCCGCGGAGAGGATGGCCGGAACGAAAAACAGCGTCGAAAAGAGCGTGTTGAGCAGCAGCACCGGAAGTACGGCATTCCCGGTGAGCGCCTTCTTCTTCGCGGCGTCATAGAAGCCGAGCAGCGCGGCCGAAGTAAAGGCAAGAGTCAACCACATGTCGGAAAATTTTTCATTCGTCGGGTTAAAAACACAAGGAAGGCGGCCCGATGGCCGCCTTCATCCGGGCAGGGGAGTCGTTTATTCGATCTCGTCGCTGTAAACCGCTCCCGGCAGGTCGTGGAGGTTGTAGCGCGAAGCCATCGACATGCCGTAGGCCCCGGCCGACTTGATCGTCAGCAGGTCGCCCCGTTGTGTCGTGCGCAGCGTCACGTTCTCGTCGAAGACGTCCGTCGATTCGCAGGCTGTACCCACGACCGTATATTTCGTCCGCGGGGCGTCGTCCGCCGCCGTGATATTCTCGATGTTATGGTACGAGCCGTACAAGGCCGGGCGGATCAATTCGGTCATCGAGGCGTCGACGATCAGCAGCCGCCGGCCCGTGGCCGTCGTCTTGTTGAACAGCACCGTCGTGATCAGCTCCCCGCACTCGGCGACGATCGAACGCCCGAACTCGAAGTGCACCTCCCGGTTACCGACGCGCAGGTGGTTGTGCACGATCGAGAACAACGACGCGAAGTTCGGAATCGGTTCGTTCTCCGGAACGTCGTAGTTCACGCCCAGACCGCCGCCCACATCGACGAAATGCAACTCGAAACCGAGTTTCTCCAGATTCTCCACGATGACGTTCACCTTGTTGCACATGTTCTCGAAGACGTGCAACTCGCGGATCTGAGAGCCGATATGCAGGTGCAGGCCGATGATGCGGATATGCGACAGCGTGCGGAGCTCCTCGGCGTGTTCGAGTACCTCTTCGTAGGAGATGCCGAACTTGCTGTCCGCCTGTCCCGTATCGATGCAGTGGTTCGTCTTGGGGTCGATGTCCGGGTTGATGCGCAGGGCGACATCCGTCGTTTTCCCCGCCTCGGCCGAGAAGCGGTCGATCAGCTCCAGCTCCTGAATCGACTCGCAGTTGATCGCCAGGATCCCCTGCTCGATGGCGTAGCGAAGCTCCTTGTCGCGTTTGCCCACACCCGCATAGACGATCCCCTTCGGGTCGAAACCTGCCTCGACCGCCTTGCGCAGCTCGTTCCCGCTCGCACAGTCGATCCCCAGACCGTATTCCCGGATAATGCCGAGCAGGTGGTCGTCGTAATTGGCCTTGATGGCGTAGTGGACCTTGTAGCCGTATTTGTTCGACTCCGAAACGACGCTTTCGAGCGTCTGGCGGAGCAGGGCCGTGTCGTAGAGGTAGAACGGGGTTTCGTAGCCCCGGAGCTTGGATGCGATCTGTCTGCTTAACATATTGACCTGAACTTTACCTGATTTCTCTGTTGTTGAAGTCCGCAAATGTAAACATTTTTAATTATTTTTACAAATCCCTCCCCCGCAGATTCTCTTTCCTTTTCAAAATATTTCGTATCTTTGCACAGATTTCACCCCGTTTTATGAAAAATATCCGCAATTTCTGCATCATAGCCCATATCGACCACGGCAAATCCACGCTCGCAGACCGCCTGCTGGAGAAGACAAACACGCTCAACCAGCGCGAAATGCAGTCCCAGGTCCTCGACGACATGGAGCTCGAACGCGAAAAGGGTATCACCATCAAGAGCCACGCCATCCAGATGGAGTACACGGCCCGCGACGGACAGCAATATACGCTCAACCTGATCGATACCCCGGGACACGTCGACTTCTCCTATGAGGTGTCCCGTGCGATCGCCTCGTGCGAGGGCGCCCTGCTGGTCGTCGACGCCACACAGGGAATCCAGGCTCAGACCATCTCGAACCTCTATCTGGCCGTCGGACATGACCTCGAAATCGTCCCCGTACTGAACAAGATCGATATGGAATCGGCCATGATCGACGAAGTGAAGGACCAGGTGATCGATCTGATCGGATGCCGCGAGGAGGATATTCTGCTCGCCTCGGGAAAAACCGGACAGGGAGTCGAGGAGGTCCTCGAAGCCATCGTACAGCGAATCCCCGCCCCGAAAGGCGACGAGAATGCCCCGTTGCAGGCCCTGATCTTCGACTCGGTGTTCAACCCCTTCCGCGGAATCATCGCCTATTACCGCGTCTTCAACGGTACGATCCGAAAGGGCGACCACGTGAAGTTCTTCAACACCGGAAGCGAATACGATGCCGACGAGGTCGGAGTTCTCAAGCTCAAGATGCAGCCCCGGGACGAGATCCGCGCCGGAGACGTGGGGTACATCTGTTCGGGAATCAAGACTTCGGCGGATGTCAAGGTCGGCGATACGATCACCTCGGTGGCAAATCCCGCCCGCGAGGCCATTGCCGGATTCGAGGATGTCAAGCCCATGGTCTTTGCCGGCGTCTATCCCGTCGAGGCCGACCAGTATGAAGATCTGCGCGCCTCGCTCGAAAAACTCCAGCTCAACGACGCCTCGCTCACCTTCGAGCCCGAAAGTTCGCTCGCCCTCGGATTCGGATTCCGCTGCGGATTCCTCGGACTGCTCCACATGGAGATCATCCAGGAGCGCCTCTACCGCGAATTCGACATGGATGTCATCACCACCGTGCCCAACGTCTCCTACCGCGTGACCACCACGCAGGGCGACGTCGTCGAGGTCCACAACCCCTCGGGACTCCCCGAAATCACCAAGATCGCCAAGATCGAGGAGCCCTACATCCTTGCACAGATCATCACCAAGGCCGAATTCCTCGGGAATGTCATCAAACTCTGCATCGACAAGCGCGGCGTGATGAAGAACCAGACCTTCATCACCCAGGACCGTGTGGAGGTCAACTTCGACATGCCCCTTTCGGAGATCGTCTTCGACTTCTACGATAAACTCAAGAGTATTTCCAAGGGCTACGCCTCGTTCGACTACCACCGCACGGGATTCCAGCTCTCGAAACTCGTCAAACTCGATATTCTCCTGAACGGCGAACCCGTCGATGCCCTCTCGTCGCTCACCTATACCGACCATGCCTACGACTTCGGACGCAAGATGTGCGAGAAACTCAAGGAGCTGATCCCGCGTCAGCAGTTCGACATCGCCATCCAGGCCGCCATCGGCGCCAAGATCATCGCCCGCGAAACGGTCAAGGCCGTACGCAAGGACGTCACGGCCAAGTGTTACGGCGGCGACATCTCGCGCAAACGCAAACTCCTCGAGAAACAGAAGAAGGG
>CALUIG010000160.1 GCA_944320625.1 uncultured Alistipes sp. | reverse complement strand
GATGGACGGGTTCGCCATGGGACGTTCCGACGCCGACATGTTCACCAACGCCCAGACCAAGAACATCAACGAACTGCAACACGACATCGACTCGCTGGAGATCCGCGTCAACGACGCCACGACGACCTCCTACGAACCGCTCCTGAAGGAGCAGATCTTCGTCCGTGACAACACCGTGCTGCCGCTGCCCGACAGCCTCCAGGTCGACAAGAGCAACTACCGCGACCTGCTCGCCACGGATTCACTGCCCGGCCTCCCGACCCGCGAGAAGGAGAAGGTCTGGAACCAGGCCCGCACGCTGGCCAAGAATTCACGGAACATGTTCGCCTTCGACGAATCGACGGCCAAGGAGGCCCTCAACCAGTTGTACCGTTCGAAAATCGAGTGGCACCGCAAGATCTCGCTTCCGGTGTCGATCCTGATCTTCTTCCTGATCGGCGCACCCCTCGGGGCGATCATCCGCCGCGGAGGTCTGGGACTGCCGGTGGTGGTCTCGGTGATCTTCTTCGTGATCTACTACGTCATCAGCCTCACGGGCGAGAAACTGGCCAAGGAGGGAACCTGGGACGCCATCTACGGCATGTGGATCTCGACCTTCATCCTTACGCCCATCGCCGTCTACCTCACCTACAAGGCCACGAACGACTCCGCACTGCTCGATACGGACTGGTACGCCGGCAAGATCAAGGCCTTCCGTGAAAAAATCGAGGCGAAGACGCAGCCGTGGCTCGGAAAATTGAAAAACACGATCAAATTCAAAAAACGAAATAAGCGCAATGGCTAAAGAGACGATACTCAATAGTGTGGAGGAGGTCATCGAGGACTTCCGCAATGGCAAGATCGTGATCGTCGTCGACGACGAGGACCGCGAAAACGAAGGCGATTTCATTGTCGCCGCGGAGAAAATCACCCCCGAAATCGTCAACTTCATGCTCAAGGAGGGTCGCGGAGTGCTCTGCGCCCCGCTGTCGGAGAAACGCTGCGAAGAACTGGGCCTCAACATGATGGAGGAGAACAACACCTCGCTCCTGGGGACCCCCTTCACCGTGACGGTCGACCTGCTGGGCCACGACTGCACCACGGGCGTCTCGATCCACGACCGTGCGGCCACCATCCGCGCCCTGGCCGATCCCGCGACGAAACCCACCGACCTGGGACGCCCCGGACACATCAACCCGCTGCGTGCCCGTGAAAAGGGCGTACTGCGACGTCCGGGACATACCGAGGCGGCCGTCGACCTGGCACGTCTGGCCGGATTGCAGCCCGCCGGTGCGCTGATCGAGATCATGAACGAAGACGGCACGATGGCACGCCTCCCGCAACTCGTCGAAAAGGCCCGGAAGTTCGGATTGAAGATCATCTCGATCGCCTCGCTGATCGCCTACCGGCTGCGCGAAGAGTCGATCATCGAAAAGGGGGTCACGGTGCCGCTGCCGACCGCCTGGGGCGACTTCAAGATTACGCCCTTCCGGCAGAAATCAAACGGTGTGGAGCACGTGGCCCTGACCAAGGGCGAATGGCGGGAGGATGAACCCGTGCTGGTGCGTGTCCACTCGTCGTGCGCCACGGGCGACATCTTCGGGTCGTACCGCTGCGACTGCGGCGAGCAGCTGCACCGCGCCATGCAGATGATCGACCGCGAAGGCAAGGGCGCCATCGTCTATCTGAACCAGGAGGGCCGCGGCATCGGACTCTGCAACAAGATCCACGCCTACAAGTTGCAGGACGAAGGTCTGGATACGGTGGATGCCAACCTCAAACTGGGCTTCAAGGCCGACGAACGCGACTACGGCGTCGGAGCGAGCATCATCCGCGAACTGGGCATCCGCCACATGCGGCTGATGACCAACAACCCGCTCAAACGCGCCGGACTGGAGGGATACGGACTGCAGATCGACGAGATCGTACCGATCGTCATCGCCCCGAACCCCTACAACGAACACTACCTGGAGACCAAGCAGGAGCGGATGCATCACACGCTGGGATTGAAAAAATAGAGATACCGGAAAGGCCGGGCAGTCGGGGAGGGGCGGCATAAGACGAAAGTACCGAAAGCCGCCAGCAGCTGAAATCGCCGACGGAAACCCCGTTTCCAAATCGAGAGAAAGCATGGAACAGGCAAAAAATCTCCGCATCGTCTTTATGGGTACGCCGGAATTCGCCGTGCCGTCGCTGCGGGCGCTCGTCGCCGGCGGCTACCACGTCGTCGGGGTCGTCACGACACCCGACAAACCCGCCGGACGCGGACAGCGGATGCACGAGAGCGACGTAAAGATCGCCGCCCGCGAGTTGGGACTTCCCGTATTGCAGCCCGTGAAGCTCCGTGACCCGGAGTTCATCGAGGCACTGCGGGCCTGGCAGCCCGATCTGGGGATTGTTATCGCCTTCCGGATGCTGCCGGAGGTAGTCTGGGCGATGCCGCGCCTGGGGACCTTCAACCTCCACGCCTCGCTGCTGCCCCAGTACCGGGGTGCCGCGCCGATCAACTGGGCGATCATCAACGGCGAGACCGAAACCGGTGTCACGACCTTCCTGCTGAACCACGAGATCGACAAGGGAGCCATTATCGGGCAGATCCGCGTACCGATCGGTGCGGAGGATACCATCGGCACGATGTACGAACGGCTCATGGAGGTGGGCACGGGACTGGTGGTCGAGACCGTGGAGCGGATCGCCGCCGGAAAGATCGAACCGATCGAGCAGCAGGGGATCGACGAATCGACGCTGCGCCCGGCGCCGAAAATCTTCAAGGAGGATTGCCGGATCGACTGGAGCTGGAACGGGAAGCGGATCGTGGATTTCATCCGCGGCCTGTCGCCCTATCCGGCAGCCTGGACGGGGATGTACCGCGCGGGATCGGACGACGAGCAGACGGCGAAGATCTTCGCGGCGAAATACGAGGCAGGGGAGCACGATGGTGTGGCCTGCGGCACGGTGGAGAGTGACGGGCGGAGTTTCATCCGGGTGGCGTGTGCCGACGGCTGGATCCGGCTCGAAGAGCTGCAGATTGCCGGGAAAAAGCGCCTTGCGGTACGGGAACTGCTCCTGGGTTGGCGCGACGTGCAGCAGTACCGGTTTGAAAAACAGTAGAAAAACAGTATATTTGTAGCATCAAAAAACGTTCTGCCTATGGAGAGATAAAAAGATCGATTCAACCCCTTGAACATACTACTCCGTACCGTCTCCGCACGAAAAGCGCCGGTACATACATATAAAAAGCGTTAGCTTTGCATCTTTGCATATCGAAATCTGGAAAATTTCAAATTGTGGCAAAAGAAGTGAAGTTGATGCTCACGTGTTATACGTGGGCTTCACTTTATTATTGCCACAGGGTATTCCAGAACCTCGATATGCGATGATAAAAGTTTTGTCCCACGTTTTTTATATGCCTATCCCAAACCCAAACCATCCGCCGCAGGGACACGGCATATTCCCCACACGAAATGAAATACCTCATTGTTCTTTCCGTCTCCCTATTGATGACCTCCTGCGCAAGTATCTTTTGCGGGTCAAAAGCTAAAGTAACTTTCGACAGCGATATTCCCGAGAAGGCCACCTTGACGATCGACGGCCGCAAACACACGAACGTAACCTTCCCCTATACGACCAAAATCCGCCGTGGATTCGATGAAACGGTCGTGAAGGCGGAAGCCCCCAACCACAGAGCCGAACCAATCATCATCAACAAGAGTTTCAACGCCGTTTCGGTAATCAATCTGTTGGATGTCCTCGGCTGGGGCATCGACGCTGCGACCGGAGCCATTACCAAGCCGGAATTCAAGTTCTATCAGATCGATTTCCAGCCCGTCGAAAAAGGCGAAACGCAAAAATAATTCCCGACGTATTCTCCACACATACAAAAAGCCCGGTCTGAACGACCGGGTTTTTCGTATGAAGGTTCGAAGGGAGTTTGGGGCGGAACCTTTTCTGAGGAAGGTTCGGGCGGAACTTTTTTTTTGGGGGGGGGTAGGGTGAGGCGTAACCTTCCTTGGGAAGGTTCGGGGCAGGGCCTTTACCGCACCTTGCGGATGATCTCGCCGCCGTGGCGGATCGCCTCCTCGTTCTCCGGAAGCATCTTCCACGCACGCTCCGGCAAAGACTTCTTCAGTCCCACCATCACATTCTCCATCTCAACCACCGGGCACACCTTCAGGTAACCGCCCAGGATCATCGTGTTGAACAGCTTCGCCTGGCCCAT
>CALUIG010000159.1 GCA_944320625.1 uncultured Alistipes sp. | reverse complement strand
GAACCAGGATCAGAATCAGCAGAACCAACAGGACCGGCAGGACCAGCAACAGGATCCGCAGGAGCAGAATGGCCGGCAGGATCCTGCGAAACCCGATCCGCAGGAGCCGGGTGAAGGAGAGCCGACCCCTTCCGGGATTTCGCCGCAGGAGCAGGAGCAGATGCTCGATGCCATCCAGGCCCAGGAGGACAAGACCCAGGAGAAGCTCAAGGAGAAGGCCAAGGGCGTCGTGGTCCGCGGCAAAAAGAATTGGTAAAAAGTCGTAAACCATGCATTTCGCATCACCATACTATCTGTGGCTGCTCGTGCTCATCGCGCCGATGATCGGCTACTACGTGTGGCGGACCCTGCAGGGTGGAGCCGCCATTCAGATTTCGAGCGTGCGAGGTGTCGTGAACGCTCCGCGCACGGTGCGTTACTACCTGCGGCATCTTCCGTTCGTGCTCCGCACGGCGGCATTTGCGTTGCTTGTCGTGGCGCTGGCCCGCCCGCAGGATGTCGAGCAGAACACGTCGACCAACACCGAGGGTATCGACATCATGCTGGCCATTGACGTCTCGGCCTCGATGCTGGCCCGGGACTTCCAGCCCGACCGTATTACGGCGGCCAAGGAGGTGGCCGGCTCGTTCATCGCCGATCGCTACGGAGACCGCATCGGCCTGGTGGCCTTTGCCGCCGAAGCCTTCACGCAGAGCCCCCTGACGACCGACCAGAGCACGCTGCAAACGCTGTTGGCGCGAATCCGCAGCGGATTGATCGACGACAGCGGCACGGCGATCGGCAACGGTCTGGCTACGGCCATCAACCGCCTGCGCGAGAGCGATGCCAAGTCGAAGGTCGTGATTCTGCTCACGGACGGCGTAAACAACCGCGGCGAGATCACCCCCATGACCGCGGCCGAAATCGCCAAGGCGCAGCACATCCGCGTCTATACGATCGGAGTGGGAACGATGGGCATGGCCCCCTATCCGGCCGTGGACATGTTCGGCAACATCACCTATGTCAAACAGAAGGTCGAGATCGACGAGAAGACCCTGACGGCCATGGCCGAAATGACCGGCGGAAAGTATTTCCGGGCGACGGACAACGCCAAGCTCAAGGCGATCTACGATGAAATCAACCGGCTCGAAAAGAGCAAGGTCGAGGTCTTCGAACACATCTCCTACCATGAGCTCTTCCTCCACTGGGTGCTCGCGGCCCTGGGGCTTCTGTTGGTGGAGTTCCTGCTCTCGAATCTGGTTTTGAAACGCATTCCGTAAACGCATTCCGTCATGTTTCGATTCGCAAACCCGCAATATCTCTGGTTTCTTGCAGCGCTTCCGGTTCTTGTGGCGCTCTTCTGGCTTGCGTCGCGCCGCCGTCGCAAACGAGTGGCCCGTTTCGGGCATCCGGCCATTCTGGAGGAGTTGATGCCCGAAGTTTCGACCGGGCGTGTTGTTTTCCGGTTTCTGCTTTTCGCCCTTGCGGTGATGTGTGTGATTTTCGCTGCGGCCCGTCCGCAGTTCGGATCGAAACTCCGCGAGGAGAAGACCCAAGGCATTGAGATGATGCTTGCGGTCGATGTCTCGAATTCGATGCTGGCCGAGGATTTCGAGCCCAACCGGCTTGAACGCACGAAATATGCCATCGGCAAGCTTTTCGAGGGGCTGCAACAGGACCGGGTGGGGCTGGTGGTCTTTGCCGGGGAGCCCAAGGTGCAGCTGCCCATTACGTCGGACTACCGCATGGCGAGGGCCTTTGCCCGGAAGATCGATCCGTCGCTGGTCTCGGTGCAGGGCACGGCCATCGGCAAGGCGCTGGAGCAGTCTCTGCTGGCCTTTTCCGGAGATACGGAGCAGAGCCACGGCCGGGTCATCATCCTGATCACCGACGGTGAAAACCACGAGGACGATGCCGTTGCCGTAGCCGAACGGGCGGCCCGGCAGGGGGTCCGGATCTTCACGATCGGGATCGGCACCCCGGAGGGCGCTCCGATCCAGATCGGGGGAGAGTTCATCAAGGATGAAAAGGGCGAGATGGTCGTCTCGAAACTCAACGAGGAGATGCTGGCCCGGATTGCCGACATCACAGGCGGAGCCTACGTGCGTGCGACGAAACAGTCGATCGGTCTGGACGAGATCGTCAAGACCATCAACGAGATGGAGCAGACCGAACTCTCGACGATCCGTTTCGAGGAGTTCAACGAACAGTACCAGTATCTGCTGATCGTGGCGCTGGTGCTGTTGTTGGTGGAGTTCCTGGTGCTTGATCGCCGCAATCCGCTGCTGGCACATCTGAATATTTTTCGGGAAAAATAGATTTCCGGGAGGGATTTCGCGGGGTGGGGAGCGCATACGGCACCGCCTTTGCCTCCGTTGTCTCGTCAAACAACCGCTTTATGGCTTTTGAATTCACTCCGGCCGCACGCATCGAGGCGCTTGCCGCGGCCCAGCATACTTTTTTCCGGACGGGAGCGACACTCCCCGAAAAGTTCCGCCGCACGATGCTCCGCCGCTTCGATGCCGCGCTTGTCAACTGGGAAAAACGCTTATGCGAGGCCTTGTGGCAGGATCTGCACAAATCCTACGAAGAGTCCATGCTCACGGAACTGAGCCTTGTGCGGGGTGAAATCCGATACCATTTGCGTCATTTGCGGGAGTGGATGCGGCCCGAAGGGCGTCCGACACCGCTCAAGCTCCTGCCGGCGAAGAGCCGTATTGTCGCCGAACCGCTCGGACAGGCGTTGATCGTTGCACCGTGGAATTACCCCGTGCAACTGTTGCTGAATCCCCTGGTGGGAGCCATCTCGGCGGGCTGTACCGCCGTGGTGAAGCCTTCGCCCCATACGCCGAGCGTCGCCCGTGTGATCGAGGCGCTGATCCGCGAAATCTTCGACGAGGAGTATGTCGCCGTGGTGCAGGGCGGCCGGGAGGTCAATACGCAGCTCTTCGGAATGCGCTGGGACGTGATCTTCTTCACGGGAAGTCCTGCGTTGGGACGGGTTGTGATGCGTGCCGCTGCGGAGCATCTCACGCCCGTTGTTCTCGAACTGGGCGGCAAGAGCCCCTGCATTGTCGATCGCGGTGCCGATATTGGCGTGGCGGCCCGGCGGATCGCCTGGGGCAAGACGCTCAATGCGGGCCAGACCTGCATTGCCCCGGACTATCTGCTCATTCATGCGTCGTTGCGGGAGGCGTTTGTCGGGGCCTTCGGACAGGCGTTGCGCGAACTCTACGGCGACGATGCCCGAACGAGTCCGCACTATGTGCGGCTGGTCAACGACCGCGCCTTCGAGCGGGTCGCCGGTTACATTCCGCAGGGCAAGGTGCTGATCGGAGGACGCACGGACGCCGCGGAACGCTACATCGAACCGACGCTCCTTGCGGAGGTCGATCCCGCGGCTCCGGTCATGCAGGAGGAGATCTTCGGCCCGGTGCTGCCGATGCTGCCTTTCGAGCGGATCGACGAGGCGGTGGAGTTTGTCGCCGAACGCGAAAAACCGCTGGCCCTTTACTATTTCGGTCCGGAAGCGGTCGGACGGGAGGTGTTGCGGCGCACGTCATCGGGCGGGGCGTGTCTCAACGACACGATCATGCACATCGCCAACGACCAACTGCCGTTCGGCGGCGTTGGGAATTCGGGCATGGGGCGTTATCACGGGCGTGAGAGTTTCGAGGCTTTCACGCACCGGCGTTCCGTATTGCAGGTTCCCGGGCGTTTCGATCTTCCGTTCCGCTATCCGCCCTACAAGGGTTTCCGGTGGGTGAAGAAGATCCTTTGAAAAATGGGCAATTGAAAATTAGGGGATTCAGGAGCCGGAATACCATGCCAAAGGCGGCGAAAGATGACTCCGTCGGACATGCTCCTCCCTTGGAAAAGCGAAAACCCGTTTCGGGGATGCGGGACTTTTGCGAAAAATCCCTACCTTTGCACCGCAGGTCCGCTCTGTCGCTGCCGGCCACAGGCCGGGGGAGGAAAGTCCGGGCAACGCAGAGCACCACGCAAGCTAACGACTTGATGGCCGTGAGGTCATGGGAGCGTAACAGAAAACAACCGCCGGTAAAGGCGTCCGGGCAGGGTCGGCAGGCCGAAAGGCGTGTGGCGGCGTAGTCTGGAATTTCCGATCGGTAAGGGTGAAAAGGCGGGGTAAGAGCCCACCGCGGAGGCAGTGATGTCATCCGGCCGTACGTCCCGTGGGTTGCAAGACCGTGTATACCGGCAAT
>CALUIG010000158.1 GCA_944320625.1 uncultured Alistipes sp. | reverse complement strand
GGGTCCGGTTCCCGCGGCAACTACATGGTCAGCGACTTCACGTCGGCCGACAGCCAGCGGCGGACGGATGTCCTCCCGCCGAAGGATGCTCAGAAGATCCTCCTCGTGGAGGACAACCGCGAACTGCGGATCTTCATGTACAACAGCCTGATCGACACCTATCACGTGGTGGAGGCCGACGACGGGGTCGAGGCGCTCGAAAAGATCCGCAGCGAGCAGCCCGACATCATCGTGACGGACCTGATGATGCCGCGCATGGACGGGATCGAACTGATCGACCGCATCCGCCACGACTTTACGATGAGCCACCTGCCGATCATCATGCTCACGGCACGCCACTCCCCGGACGACCGGGTGAAGGCGATGGAGTTCGGAGCCGACGGCTATATCACCAAACCCTTCAGCATCGAGCTGCTGCTGGCACGCATCGACAACCTGCTGACGCAGCGTCGGGCGCTCTTCGAACGCTTCTCGACACAGTCGGCCCGGAACAAACTGGTCGAGTTGGCGGTCGAGGATGTGGTGGTCACGGACCGCGACGAGGAGTTCCTCAAGGAGGTGATGTCGTGGCTGGGAGCCAATATCGAGAATTCGGAACTGACGATCGATCAGCTGGCCTCACACCTCGGCGTGGGCCGTACGACGATGTATAACAAGCTCAAGAGTCTGACGGGAAAGTCTCCCGTGGAGCTGATCAAGGAGTACCGCATCACCAAGTCGCAGCTGCTGCTGCGTACGGGGCAGTTCTCCGTTTCGGAGGTCGCCTACAAGGTGGGGTTCTCGGATCCGGGCTATTTCAGCCGCTGTTTCCGTGAACAGTACCACATGTCTCCGGCCGAATACCTCAAGAAGCACAATCTGAAACAAAACCAAGACAAAGAGAACAGGAATCCATGAAACGACTGATGATTGCCCTGGCGGCTCTGGCGGCCGCCTCGTGCTCCGGATCTTCCGGAGCGTTGTACGACTCCGGGACGTCGCTTGCCGTACGGATGTCGGAGAGTGAAATTGCGCGCAACCCCGCGCCGACAACCCTCGACGGCATTCCGGCCGGGAAGGTGAAATGGAACTACACCACGGGGCTCGAACTGCTGGCGATCCGGGATGCCGGTGAGGCGTGGTCACGTCCGGAGTTCGTCGCCTATGCCGACCGCTATTTCGATACAATCGTTCAGCCCGACGGCCGGGTGCTGACCTACAGCAAGGCGAAATACAACCTCGATCACATCTGTCCGGGCCGAGCGCTCTTCGGGCTGTATGCCCGGACGAAGGAGCCTCGCTACCGTGCGGTACTCGACACGCTCTATGCGCAGTTGCGGTCGCAGCCGCGGAATCCCGACGGGGGATTCTGGCACAAGGAGGTCTATCCGCACCAGATGTGGCTCGACGGCTTGTATATGGCCGAGCCGTTCTATGCCGAGTATGTGATGCACAACCTTTCGGGCGGGGCGCTCGACGAGGCGATTGCCGACATCGTGAACCAGTTCGTTGTCGTGGGCGGTCACACCTGGGATCCCGCCACGGGACTCTACCGCCACGCTTATGACGATTCGCGGGAGATGTTCTGGTGCGATTCGATCACGGGCCAGTCGGCCCATGCCTGGTGCCGGGCGATGGGGTGGTACGCCATGGCGATCGTCGAGACGCTGCAATACCTGGGCAAGGGGGATGCCACACGGCCTCTGTTTGCGATTCTGGAGCGGATCTACGATGCACTGCCGAAGTACGCCGATCCCGCGACGGGAATGTGGTATCAGGTGCTGGACCAGCCGGGACGCGAAGGCAACTACCTCGAATCGACGGGCTCGGCGATGTTCGTCTACGCACAGCTCAAGGCGGTGCGCCTGGGCTATCTTCCGGCCGGGATGCGTGACGAGGCGCTTCGACGCTACGAGCAGCTGGTGGAGCGCTTCGTGCGGGAGAATCCGGACGGGACGATTTCACTGACGGATTGCTGTTCGGTGGCCGGACTGGGCGGCAAACAGATGCGCAGCGGGACGTTCGAGTATTACATTTCGGAGCCGGTCATCGAGAATGACTGCAAGGGCGTGGGTCCGTTCATCTGGGCTTCGCTCGAATACGACCGGGCCAAAGGACGGCTGTAACGGACCACGGACCCCGATACAAGAGTCTGAAATCCTCCCTTCGGGGAGGATTTTTTATCCGGAGATCGCTGCCGGAGCGCCTTGTGGGACCGATTGGGGGTATTTGATAAAATCTCCAAGAGAAGTGATAAATTTTACCATTTGAATCCTGGGGGACCTTTTATTTTTGTATAGGGAAAAGCGGGATTTTCCAAACGAGAACAGAAACCTAATTATTAACCAAAACCTTTTCTATGAAAAACTTTACGCTAAAGTTTGTCCTGACGTTCCTGCTGGGAGTGGGTCTGGCTACCGCGGCCATGGCCCAGAAGGTCGGAGGAGTCGTCAAGGATTCGGCAGGCAATCCGGTGATCGGAGCCTCGGTGGTCGTTGACGGCACGACTTTGGGAGCGAGTTCGGGAATCGACGGATCGTGGACGCTGAATGTCCCCGATGCCTCGAAGAAGACGCTGGTGATCTCCTATATAGGAATGAAGACCCAGCGGATCGCTATCGGGACGAAGACGCAGATCGACGTGACGCTGGAGGACGAGTCCACGGCCCTGGACGATGTGGTCGTGGTGGGTTATGCCGCGGTGAAGCGTCGTGACGTGGTGGGCTCCGTGGCTTCGGTGAATGCCGAGGCGCTGACCCAGATTCCGGTGAATTCGGTAACGGAGGCTCTTTCGGGTCGGATGGCCGGAGTCTCGGTGACCTCGACGGAGGGTGATCCGGATGCGGAGATCAAGATCCGGGTGCGAGGCGGAGGATCGATCACGCAGGACAACTCGCCGCTCTACATCGTGGACGGCTTTCCTGTGGAGAGCATTTCGGACATCCCGGCTTCGGACATCGCCTCGATCGACGTGCTGAAGGACGCCTTCTCGACGGCCATCTATGGTGCGCGAGGCGCCAACGGCGTTGTGATCGTGACGACGAAGAGCGGAGAGTCGGGTCAGATTACGGTCAACTACAATGCCTACTACGGGATCAAGAAGTTCGCCAACCAGGATGCGCTGACTCCGATGACTCCCTATGAGTTCGTGCAGTACCAGTACGAGGCGGCCATGATCGAGAGCAAACTCGACACCAACTATCAGCCCTATTTCGGCGGTTTCTCGGACATGGATCTCTACAAAAACCTCCAGGGTATCGACTGGCTCGACCAGACCTTCGGACGTACCGGTACGACCTTCAACCACAACCTGAGCATTTCGGGTGGCGGCGACAAGTTCAAGTGGACGGCCGGTTACGCACATGTCGATGAGCGGGCCATCATGGTCGGTTCGACCTTCAAGCGGAACAACCTCAACTTCAAGGCCAACTACAAGCCGACGAAGAAGGTGGGCTTCGACTTTTCGATCCGCTATTCGGATACGAATGTCCGGGGAGCCGGTTCGAACTCCTACAACGATTCGGGTTCGAATTCGGGTAACGGACGTGTGAAGCACGCCATCCAGTACCGCCCGTTCCCCTTCACGACGACGGCTTCGGGCGATGATGACGAGACGATGGCCGGAGACAACGTCAATCCGCTGATCGCCACGGCCGACAACGACAGCCGCTACGAGCGCAAGAACTGGAATGCCAATGCCGCCTTCCAGTGGGAGATCGTCGACGATCTGAAGTTGCGTGTCGAGGCGGGTCTGGACAACTACGACCAGACGAAGGACCGTTTCTACGGCATGACGACCTATCTGGTCTATAACACCAACCGTCCGGGTCCTGCCACGCAGTACACCGATTATACGCGGAATAAGATCCGCAATACGAATACGCTGAGCTACGATTTCAAGCACCTGATCGACAACGAGGACCACTCGCTCAATGTGTTGCTCGGTCAGGAGTACCTCGTGACGCGCTCGAGCACGCTCACGGCCTGGGCTTACGACTTCCCGGACTTCTACGACTCGATGATGGCCTGGCAGATGATGAGCTCGGCTACGGGAACGCGTTCGATCAATAACTTCTACGATCCGGACGACATGCTCTTCTCGTTCTTCGGACGCTTGAACTACGACTACAAGGGGAAATACCTGGTATCGGCGACGATGCGTGCCGACGGATCGTCGAAGTTCGCCAAGGGCAACCAGTGGGGCTACTTCCCCTCGGCCGCCGTGTCGTGGCG
>CALUIG010000157.1 GCA_944320625.1 uncultured Alistipes sp. | reverse complement strand
GTGCTTGCCGTAGCGGGCCTTCACCAGATCGTAGTAACCGCATTCGATCACATCCAGGGCATTCTGCTCGGCCTGGACATAGTCGCCTTCGGCACCGCGCAGCAGGTACATCTCGCTCAGCAGATGGCGGGCAGCCCAGGTGGTAAGCTTACCCTCCTTCACGGCATCGGGATCCTCGGGCAGATAGGTCTTGGCAAACTCCAGGTCATCGATGATGTGTCCGAGAACCTCCTCCTTCGGAGTCCGGGTGAACGAGAGGACAAACGGCGTCTGAATGGTCTCCACCCAGGGCACGTCACCATAGAGGTAGACCAGCGTCCGGTAGGCGTAGGCGCGGAAGAAGCGGGCTTCAGCCTGGTAGAGCTGTTTGTCGGTGGGATAATCCCAGTTGTTGTTCTTCTCGGAGTAGATCAGCAGCTCGTTGGCCGAGGCGATCAGGTTGTAGGACCAGTTCCAGTAGGAGCCGACGAAGAGCGTCGAGGGGTTGAGCGTCAGTTCGGCAAAGGGGACCAGCGAACCGTCGCGTACGGTACCCATGCGGCAGATGTCGGTCGAGATCTGCAGCACCTCGTAGGCGCAGGCGCCGTTGTGCATGAATGCGCCGCTCTCACCCCAGGTGTTGTACTCCGAACGCGCAATGGCGTAGAGTCCGGCGGAACCCACCTCGAAACCCAGCGTGCTGGTGTAGGTGTTGTCGGGAGCCAGCGAGCTCTTCAGATCCTCCTCGAGGAAGTCGGTACAGCCCGCGGCGATCGACAGAAGCGAACAGGCGGCGCTGATCTTGATATAATTCATCACTTTCATGGTAAGGTCTCAATTAAAAGGTTAAGGTTAATCCCAGGACATAGGAGCGGGCCGTCGGATACGATGCGAACCAGGTATTGTCATAGTTGAGCATCTGGCGCATGTTCGAGAAGGCGCAGAGATTGTTCACGCTGAAGTTTACATCCAGGGCGCTCAGACCGATCTTGCGGACGATCTTCTGGTCGACACGGTATCCGAGCGTGATGTTGCGGATCTGCAGGTAGTTGAGTTTCTTGTAGTATCCATGGCTGAACGAAGCCTGATAGCCCGGCGATACGACGTCGGCATCGGGGGTTTCGGGCGTCCAGTACTTCACGCCGTGGATGTAGTTACCCGATCCGAAGGTGTACGACGAGATGTTGGCCACGTTGTCGGTCATCCACTTGCCGAAGACTCCGTTGAAGAGGAACGAGAAGTAGAAATTCTTGTAGGAGAGACGGTTACCCATCGAAAGCGTGAAACTCGGGTTCTTGCTGCCGATCACCTTGCGGTCGTTGGAATCGATGATCCCGTTGCCATCGACATCTTCGAGTTTGGCAGCTCCGGGCGTTGCTCCGGTCTGGTGCGCCACCTCCTTGCCTTCGCTATCGATGAACGTGAACTCGTCACCCTCCTGCCAGATGCCCGTCATGTACCAGTCGTAGTAGACCGAAAGGGGCTGGCCGATGAACCAGTTGTTGTTGACATCGTCGAGACCGTCACCGCGCAACTCGATGATCTCGTCGCGGTTGAGCGAGAAGGTGAAGTCGGTGCTCCAGGTGAAGTTCTTCTTGCGGATGTTCTGCGAATTAAGCGTCAGCTCGATACCCTTGTTGCGGGTCTGTCCCACGTTATCCCAGATCTTGCTGTAACCGTTCATGATGGGGACCGTACGGGTCATCAGCAGGTCGTGGGTATTCGAGAGATACATGTCGATCGTACCGCCCAGGCGTCCGTTGAAGAACGAGAAGTCGAGACCGATGTTGGCCGTATAGGTCGTCTCCCAGCGCAGGTCGGGGTTACCGATACCGTCGCTCGGCAGGTAGGCCGAGTTGACGGCCGACGAGGTGTCGCCCCAGATGTACTTCACACCGTTGGTCGAGTAGAGACGGTCGAGGGTCTGGTAGCGCGAGATGGCGTTGTTACCGTTGGCACCGTACGAGAGACGGATCTTCAGCATGTCGACCCATTCGGCGTTGTCCTTGATGAAGTCCTCCTCACCGATGTGCCAGGCAACGGCAGCCGAGGGGAAGAAGGCGTATTTGTTGTTGCGTCCGAAGACCGAGGCACCGTCGACACGTCCGGTCAGCGTAACGAGGTATTTGCTGTCGAAACCGTAGTTCAGACGGAGCATGCTCGACATCATGGTCTCCTTCCAATAGCTCGAGCTGATGGTGATCTTGTTCTCGGCACCGTCCATGCGGTAGAAGCTCGAGTCGTCGTTCACGAATCCCTCGCCGCTCTGCGATGCGCTCGTCGAGCTCATCTCCTGGACCGAGAAGAGGCCCGTGGCGTCGATGTGGTGTTTGCCGAAGTTCCGGTCGAACTTGAGCACATTCTCCCAGGTATAGTCCGTATTGTGGGTGTTCGAGATCTCGGCGCGGCCGTCCACCTTCTTTCCGGTCACGGTATTGCGGCCGTAGTAGGTTCCGTCGAAGGTGTTGCGGTAGTTGTAGCCGAGCTGCGAACGGAAGGTGAGACCCTCAACCGGCAGTTTGATGTCGATGAAACCGTTGACGAGCATGTTGCGTCCCGTGCGTTTCTGGTCTGCGTTGACATCCTTCATCGGGTTGGGCAGGTTCGAGTAGTCCATCGGCTCCTCGTAGTATGCACCCGTTTCATCCTTGTAGATACCCCAGGGGCTCTGTTTGATGGCATGTTCGAGGTTGGGGGTGGCACCGCCGCTCTCGCGGTTGACGAACTGCGTGGTCAGACCCACCGACAGCCAGTTGTTGAGCGTCTGGTTGATGCTGGCGTAGACGTTCGTACGCTGATAGTTCGAATTGTAGACGACACCGGGATTGTCCAGATAGGAGACCGAAGCCGTATAGGTGGTCTTGTCGTTTCCGCCCGAGATGCTCAACTGGTGGTCCATCGTGAAGACCTCGCGGAAGACATAGTCCTGCCAGTCGTTCGTGATGCCCTTGGCGTAGTTGACCTTCTCGCTGGTGCTGATGATCTGTCCGACCAGCGGGTCGAGCATCTCTCCCGAGTAGTTGTTTTTCAGACGGCCCATGTCCTGCTTGAAGCGGATGAACTCGTTGGGACCCATGACCTGAATGCGCTGCATGGGCTCGGAAACCCCGAGTTTGGTCTTGTAGGTCACATGCAGATCGCCTTTTGCACCGCGCTTGGTCTGGATCAGAATCACACCGTTCGAACCACGCGAACCGTAGATGGCCACCGACGAGGCATCCTTAAGCACCGACATGTTGTCGATCAGGTTGGGGTCGAGGTCGGCCAGCGAACCCGAATAGGGGATTCCATCGAGGATGATGAGCGGGGAGTTGCTACCCGACAGCGAGTTCTGACCGCGGATAAGCAGCGACTGGTTGCTGCCCGGAGCGGCATTGGAGGTGGTGATGTTCAGACCGGCAACCTGTCCGACCAGACGGTCCATGAGGTTGCTCGAAGAGACCATCTCCAGCGTCTCCTTGTTGACCACGGTAAGACCTCCGGTAAGGTCCTTTTTCTTCTGCGAACCGTAACCTACGACCACGACCTCGTCGAGTGACTGGGCGCTGGGGGTCATCTTCACATCGACGACCGACGAGGTACCGATCTGAATCTCCTGGTCGGTATATCCCAGGTAGGAGAAGACAAGGGTTGAGGCGGGAGCGGCCTTGATCTCGTATACGCCCTGATTGTTGGTCACGGCTCCGGCATTGTTGTTGCCTTTCACGAGAACCACGACTCCGGCCATCGGGGTTCCGAATTCATCGACTACCGTTCCGGAGATCTTTTCGGCATTCTGCTGTGCGACGGCGAACGCCGGAATGGCCGACATCGCCACAAAGACGGCAAGAATCAGCCTGTTTTTCAGTTTTAGGAATATTCTTGACATAAAAAATGGGGTTTAGGTTAATGCACAAATAGGAAGAGGGCAACGGCGGTCCGACAGTTCCGGTCGTCCGCCACACGATTTCAGCGATTCTCCATAGGCTTCAAGGTTAGGATTGAGGGTTAGGTTTCAAACGGTCATTCAAGGGCATTTTCCGCAACCAGGACGGGCCCGGGCCCGGACTTGCCAAGACAAAATTCCGGAAAACGGGAAAAACTCAGGGGTCTCTTTTATCCGGAAATGGTTCCATTTTATACACTCCGGATGTTTGCAGGACCATTTCTGGAGAAAAAGAAACCCTCCCGAAGCCATTCGGAGGGTTGATTTCCAAGAGAGGAGGGAAGGAGCGGCCGTATTTCGGGACAAACGGCCGTATCGGGGGAGGGGGAGGTAAGCGGCCGGCCGGACTGATCGTTCCGACCGACGCACAACGGCACGGATACCCG
>CALUIG010000156.1 GCA_944320625.1 uncultured Alistipes sp. | reverse complement strand
CTTCCCGTTCCTCTTCCCGTTCCTCTTCCCGTTCCTCTTCCCGTTCCTCTTCCCCTCTCTCGATCGCTTCCTTTCACTTTCCGCTTTTTCTGCTGCACGCCTCTTTCCCGCCTGCTTTTTCCGCTTCTTTCTGCCTTTTCCCGTCTCTTCCCGTCTCTTCCCGTCTCTTCCCGTCTCTTCCCGTCTCTTCCCGTCTCTTCCTAACGCTCCTTTCCCCTTCCGCTTTTTCTGCCGCACTCCTCTTTCCCGCCCTCTTTTCCGCCTTCCCGGCCTTTCCCTCCCCCGGTTTTTAACGAAAAGTAATCCGAAGAGCATCTTTTTGTAAAAAATTCCTCCAAAAAAGTTGTAAATTCAAGGGGCTTTATTACCTTTGTTATTGTAATAACAGTAAATTCGAATGCAAATGGCAAGAAATCTCAAAATCAGGGATCTGACGTTGCGCGACGGCCAGCAGTCGTCCTTTGCGACGCGTATGAACCAGGGGCAGATCGACCGCTGCCTGCCGTTCTACAAGGATGCGAATTTCTATGCAATGGAGGTTTGGGGCGGGGCCGTGCCCGACTCGGTGATGCGGTATCTGAACGAGAGTCCGTGGACCCGCCTGGAGACGATCTATCGGGCCGTCGGGAATGTCTCGAAACTCACGGCACTGTCCCGCGGGCGGAATCTTTTCGGCTATTCGCCCTATACGGACGAGATCATCGACGGTTTCTGCCGCAATTCGATCCAGAGCGGTCTGGGTATCATGCGTATTTTCGATGCGTTGAACGATGTCGACAACGTGAAATCGACGGTGAAATACGTGAAGCAGTACGGCGGAATTGCCGACTGCGCGGTCTGCTATACGGTGGATCCGAAGTATCCGGAACTGAGCTTTTGGGACAAACTCAAGGGGAAGAAAAACCCCGCTCCGGTCTTCACCGATGCCTACTTCCTGGACAAGGCGAAGCAGATGGCAGCCCTGGGAGCCGACATGATCACGATCAAGGACATGTCGGGACTGATTCCGCCGCGCCGCGTCGCCACGCTGGTCAAGCTTTTCAAGCAGCACCTCTCGATTCCGGTGGATTTCCATACGCACTGTACCCCGGGCTACGGCCTGGCTTCGGTGCTGGCGGCCATCGTCGCCGGAGTGGACATCGTGGATACGAACTGCTGGTATTTCGCCGGCGGTACGGGAGCCCCGGCCATCGAGCTGGTCTATGTTTTCTGTAAGAAGCTGGGGATCGACCTGGGCGTCAATATGGAGGCCGTAGCGAAGATCAATACGCAGCTGCGGGAGATCCGCAAGGAACTGAACGAGTCTGTCTTCGGGACGGAGAAACCCGAACCGAAGGAGTTCAATCCGCTGACGGACCAGCTTCCGGCTGAGATCGATGCGTTGTTCGACCGGGCGATCCAGGCGGCCCAGGCCGACGACGAGGCCGGGACGATCGATGCCTGCCGTCGGATCGAGGCCTGGTTCGGCTTCCCGGCACCGAACGAACTGGTGCAGAAGGCCGAAATCCCGGGCGGTATGTACTCGAATATGGTTGCACAGCTCAAGCAGCTGAAGGCCGAAGAGATCCTGCCGCGGGCCATGGAGCTGATCCCGACGGTGCGCCTGGCTGCGGGTCTTCCGCCGTTGGTAACGCCGACGTCGCAGATAGTGGGGGCCCAGGCCGTGAACTGTGCGCTGGACGAGAAGGCCGGACGTCCGATGTACACGAACAAGTCGTCGCAGTTCGTGGGCCTCGTCAAGGGCGAATACGGCAAGACTCCGGTGAAGATCGACCCCGAATTCCGGTTCAAGATCTGCGGAGTGCGTGAGGAGACTCCTTACGATACCTCGAAATACCAGATGCAGCCCAATCCCGAACTTCCCGAGGCCGGCGGAGTGAAACTGGCAGCCAATGAGAAGGAGGTTCTGCTGCTGGAGCTCTTCCCGCTCGTTGCGAAGACCTTCCTGACGAATGAGAAGGTAAAGGCCTACGAAGCCGCCAAACCGGCCATTCCGGTCGAGGAGCCGACAGCCGCACCCGAGGCTGCTCCGATCGTCATTACGGGCAAAGCCGTCACGGCACCGCTGCCGGGCCGCGTGATCGAGCTGAAGGTGAAGGTCGGAGACCAGGTGAAGGCCGGAGACGAGGTGCTGGTCCTGGAGGCTATGAAGATGGAGAACTCCATCACGACGGACTATGCGGGCGAGGTGAAACAGATCTTCGTGGCTCCGGGTCAGAATGTGGCTACGGATGCTCCGCTGGTGGACATCGGCTGATCCGCCCCTGCGTGAGAAACGAACCCGTCCGCAACCTTGGTTGCGGACGGGTTTTTCATGCGACCGATCGAAGTCGCCCGATACGGCCCGGATTGAGTGGGGCGGTCGGGTAGGGGATTTCGCCCGTTCTCCGGCCGGGAGCCTTATTCGTGGTCGTGGCAGCAGTCTCCGGGGTGATGTTCCAGAACGGTATGGGGGATCGTACCGTGCGAGATCACCTGGATCGGGCAGTCGTAATTCCGCAACTGCTCCTGTGTGAGGATGTTGGACCTGTGCCGATGGACGTGGCGGTTTACGCATACGATCTCTTTGACGACACTGGTGATCGTCCCTATATCGTGCGAGACCATGACGATGGCCATACGTTCATTGAGTTCGCGGAGCGTGTGGTAGAGCTCCTTTTCGAATCGGTTGTCCACAAAATTCGCGGGTTCGTCGAGAATCAGCAGCCGGGGCTCGGAGATGATAGCCCTTGCAAGCAGAGCCCGCTGCATCTGCCCGCCCGATATTTCGCCGACAGGGTGGTGGGCCACCTCGGCGATTCCCATGCTTTCGATCAGATCCAGGGCCTGTTTCTTGTCTTTTTGGGAGTAGCGGGAGCGAAATCCGCGGCGGCCCTGCAATCCGGAGAGGACGACTTCGGCCACAGAAATGGGAAATGCGCGGTCGAAATTGGAGATCTGTGGCATGTAGCCGATCAGCCGTTCGCGTTCGCGGAAGAGCTCGGGTGCGAGGCGAATGGTTCCCGAGTAGGGGACACTGCCCAGAATGGCCCTGACGAGGGATGTTTTACCACCGCCGTTGGGTCCAATGATTCCGAGGAAGTCATCGTCGGCGATCTCCAGGTCGACGTGTTGCAGGGCCTCGTACCCGTCGTATGCGACACTGACGTCGCGGAGAGTTACCAGATTCATGGTTCGGTGATCAGGTCGGTGATTCGGTCGATGTTTTCGATGACCTCTTCCTGCAGGGGGTCGATTTCCACGTATCGGGCATCGATGTCGCGGGCGATGATTTCGACGACGGATTCGGGGAACTGGTTCTGATAGAATATTTTGCGCACTCCGTCTTCCCGGGCGTTCCGGATAATTCCGGCGAGTTGCCGGGCCGACGGTTCCTTTCCGTCGGATTCGATGGCCACCTGCCGGATTCCGTAATCGCGGGCGTAGTAGGTGAGGGCAGGGTGGTAGACGATGAAGTAACGCACCCCGCTTTGATCGATTTTTTTGCGGGTCCGGATGTCGAGATCGCGGAGCCGTTGCTGGAGGCGTTCGTGGTTTTCACGATACTTCGTGGAGTCGGGATAGAGGGCCTGAATGGTCTCGAAGGCGTTCCGAGCCATGATTTGCAGGGCTTTGGGAGAGGTCCAGACATGCGGATCGACGCCATGTGCATGGGCATGAGCCGACGGTTTTTCCGGGGTTTCTCCCGGGGTTTCTTTTGCGTGGGAGCAGCTGCCTTCGATCAGATCGATGCCTTTACTCAGATCGATAACCTTGCTTTGGTCGCGTAGTTTGTGGAGCAGAGAGGTTTCGAAGTCGATCAGCCCGACGTTGAATACGATTTGTGCCTGGTTGAGTTGGATGAACTGCTTGGGCGTAGGTTCGAAGGTTTCGGGACTGGCACCTGCGGGAACGAGGACTTCGATGTTGAAATCCTCGCCAACGATCTGTTGCACGATATTTCGGAGCGGGAGAATCGATACGAAGCAGGTATTCTCCTGCGTCTGTTTGTTTTGCGTGCAGGCTCCCAGGATCAGGGAGCCCAGTACGGCGATAAATAGCTTGTGCATGGCGAAACCCTTTTTTGTTGGAGTCCGGAAGATCCGGACGGTAAACCGGATGCAAAAATAGTGAAAGCCGGGCGCAGAGGCAAATAGAAAATGCAGTTTTCTGCTTTGACGAGGCCAAGTTTTGTATCCATCCGGCGCCGACATTTTTGGGAACGGATAAAAATGCCGATGTTGCATAATCCGGTTTGAGTTGCTTGTTTTTCGGATGGTTGCTTGTTGTCGTATTGCAGGGTGGGAACGTCTTGCATCTCAGCGTCAGCCCCGGACGTATCCCCATGGCGGTATTTTCTTGTATTCCTGTATTCTGTGTTTTTGTCTCTTGTCTCTTGTCCTTGTCCTTGTCCTTGTCCTTGTCCTTGTCCTTGTCCTTGTCCTTGTCCTTGTCCTTGTCCTTGTCCTTGTCCTTGT
>CALUIG010000155.1 GCA_944320625.1 uncultured Alistipes sp. | reverse complement strand
TCGGAAATTTTCGAAAAATCCCGTACTGACAATCCCCCTAAATCCCCCTTTGATAAGGGGGACTTCCGGAGAGCCGGGAAATCACCGATCTGAAATATGAAATAACAATATCCACTAATACCTATTCAAGACATGGTAAACTTTTCACTGGAAGGTAAGGTCGCTCTCGTAACGGGCGCCTCCTATGGAATCGGATTTGCTCTGGCTACCGCTTTTGCACGCCAGGGTGCCAAGATCGTCTTCAATGACATCAAACAGGAACTCGTCGACAAAGGCCTTGCCGCCTACAAGGAGGAGGGCATCGATGCCAAAGGCTATGTCTGCGACGTCACCAACGAAGAGCAGGTCAATGCCATGGTCGCCCAGATCGAAAAGGAGGTCGGCGTGATCGACATCCTGGTCAACAACGCCGGAATCATCAAGCGAATCCCGATGGTCGAGATGAGCGCCAAGGATTTCCGCCAGGTGATCGACATCGACCTCAACGGTCCGTTCATCGTCTCGAAGGCCGTTATCCCCTCGATGATCAAGAAGGGACACGGAAAGATCATCAACATCTGCTCGATGATGTCCGAACTCGGCCGTGAAACCGTTTCGGCCTACGCCGCAGCGAAGGGCGGTCTGAAGATGCTCACCCGCAACATCGCTTCCGAGTATGGCGAGTACAACATCCAGTGCAACGGTATCGGCCCGGGCTACATCGCCACGCCGCAGACCGCTCCGCTGCGCGAGCGTCAGCCGGACGGTTCGCGCCATCCGTTCGATTCGTTCATCGTGGCCAAGACGCCCGCGGCACGCTGGGGTACGCCCGAAGACCTGATGGGTCCCGCCGTGTTCCTCGCATCGGATGCTTCGGACTTCGTGAACGGTCACATCCTCTACGTCGACGGCGGTATTCTCGCCTACATCGGCAAGCAGCCGCAGTAGTCGTCCGCAACCGTACGACTTTCCACAGCGTTCTTCCGGTTCGGAAGAACGCTGTTTTCATTTTCCCCTCCCCGCCACCCGCAACGTCGAAAAAGAGCATTGCCGGATGATCCCGGGACAAGCGGTTCACGAAAAAATTTAATAACTCGGCAGACTTCCGATTCCAAACCGGAAAACCCGCGGACGATCACAATCGGAAAGCCCGAAAGCCCTCAAAATCACCGATCATAAGCCCGTCCGCCCTACACGTCGGATCCCGGGAGCGTCGGATTCCGGAAAATTCCAGGGCTCGGAGTCCGTCGAGACAATTTATTTGTTATATTTGCCGAAACGTTGTCAATCCGTTACATCTAAATCATACCCAATCATGGAACAAACCAAAGCAAGGGCGTTGCAGGATGTGGTCATCCGTTTCTCCGGGGACTCGGGCGACGGTATGCAGCTCACCGGAACGCTCTTCTCCGACACCTCGGCACTGCTCGGAAACGGAATCTCCACATTCCCCGACTATCCGGCCGAAATCCGCGCCCCGCAGGGCACCGTCGCCGGTGTCTCCGGATTCCAGGTCCACTTCGGTGACCACCGCGAACTCAATCCCGGAGACTATTGCGATGTCCTTGTGGCCATGAACCCCGCAGCCCTCAAGGCAAACCGCAAATGGCTGAAACCCGGTGCCACGGTCATCATCGACGGGGACTCCATTACCGAAGAACACCTCAAAAAAGCCGGATTCAAAACCCTGGATCCCCTGGCCGAACTCCAACTCGACGAGTATAATGTCGTCGTGCCCGATATTACCACCATGACCCGCGAGGCCCTCAAGGAAACCGGGCTCGACAACAAGGCAATCGTCAAGTGCAAGAACATGTTTGCGCTGGGTATCTGCTTCTGGCTCTTCGACCGCCCCGAGGAGTATGCCGTCCGCTATCTCGACACGAAGTTTGCCAAAAAGAACCCTGTCGTCGCCGAGGCCAACAAACTCGCCATCAAGGCCGGATACAACTACGCCGCAAACACCCACCAGTTTGCCAACAACTACACCGTGGCTCCGGCGCCGCGTGAAAAGGGAACCTACCGTTCGATCAGCGGAAACGTTGCGACGGCATGGGGACTCTGCGCCGCAGCCGAAAAGGCCGGGCTGCCGCTCTTCTGCGGTTCCTACCCCATCACCCCGGCGACGGTCATCCTCGAAGAGCTGGCCAAACGCAAGGACCTCGGCGTGAAGACCGTGCAGGCCGAAGATGAGATTGCCGGCATCTGCACCGCCATCGGTGCCGCCTTTGCCGGGAACTTCGCCGTGACGACCACCTCCGGGCCGGGACTCTCGCTCAAGAGCGAAGCCCTCGGACTGGCCGTAATGACCGAGCTGCCGTTAGTCGTCGTCGACGTGCAGCGCGGAGGCCCCTCGACGGGTCTGCCGACCAAAACCGAGCAGAGCGACCTCGCACAGGCCCTCTACGGCCGCAACGGCGAGTGTCCGGTGATCGTCGTGGCCGCCTCGTCGCCCAGCGACTGCTTCCACTATGCCTTTGAGGCCGGGCGTCTGGCCATGGAGCACATGACCCCCGTGGTACTGCTCTCCGACGGATTCATCGCCAACGGTTCGGAGCCGTGGCGCATCCCCTCGATGAAGGAGTACCCGACGATCTGCCCGCCGATTGTCGACAAGGCCCCCGAGGGAGGGTTCATGCCCTACGTGCGCAACGAGAAACTCGCACGAGGCTGGGCATTCCCCGGAAAGGTCGGACTCGAACACCGTGTCGGAGGTCTCGAAAAGGATGCCGTCAAGGGCAGCATTTCGCACGACCCGGCCAACCATCAGCTGATGGTCAAGACCCGTGCCGAAAAGGTCGCCCGTGTGGTTGATGACATCCCGGTCCAGACGGTCTGGGGGGATGCGGAGGGCGAGCTGCTCGTCGTCGGATGGGGCGGCACCCGCGGACACCTCCAGAATGCCGTCGACGAGATGCGACGCGAAGGGCACCAGGTTTCGCTCTGCCACTTCAACTACATCAATCCGCTGCCGCACGGCGTGCGTGAAATCTTCGCCCGGTTCCGGCGGATCGTCGTCTGCGAACTCAACGAAGGACAGTTTGCAAACTACCTGCGTCAGAACTTCCAGGAGTTCCATTACGAGCAGTACAACAAGTGCGAAGGCCAGCCGTTCACGGTGGTCGAGCTGAAAGAAAAATTCGAATCCTTACTGAAATAACGCCATGGCTGACTACAAATACACCCCCGCGGATTTCAAAAGCGACCAGGAGGTACGCTGGTGCCCGGGTTGCGGCGACCACGCCATTCTGAATGCCGTACAGCGCGCCCTGCCCGAAATTGCCGATGCCCTCGACACCCCGCACAATCTCTTTACCTTCGTGTCGGGAATCGGCTGCTCGTCGCGTTTCATCTACTACATGAAGACCTTCGGGTTCCACTCCGTACACGGACGTGCTACGGCCGTGGCTACGGGCGTCAAGACGGCCAACCCGCGCCTTTCGGTATGGGTGACGACCGGCGACGGGGACTCGCTGGCCATCGGCGGGAACCACTTCATCCACGCCATCCGCCGCAACGTCGACCTCAACGTCATTCTCTTCAACAACGAGATCTACGGTCTGACCAAAGGCCAGTACTCCCCCACCTCGAAGCTGGGCAAGATCACAAAGACCTCGCCCTACGGGACCGTCGAGAAGCCCTTCAATCCGGGCGAACTGGTGATCGGGGCCAAAGGCACGTTCTTCGCCCGCACGGTCGACATGGAGGTGCAGTTGACGAAGGAGTGTCTTGTGGAAGCCGCCAAGCACAAGGGCATGTCGGTAGTCGAGGCGTTGCAGAACTGTGTGATCTTCAACGACAAGACCCATGCTGCCTATGCCGGGGACAAGGCTACGCGTGCCGAGCATACGGTCGTGCTGCGCCACGGCGAGAAGATGCTCTTCGGAGCCAACCGGGAGAAAGGACTGGTTTTCGAGAACATGAAACTGAAGGTCGTGACCGTCGGTCAGGACGGCTACACGCTCGACGACGTGCTGACGCACGACGCCCACGAACGCGACACGACACTGCACATGATGCTCGCAGCGATGAAGTACCCGGAGTATCCGGTAGCGCTGGGCGTGATCCGCGCCGTAGAGGACGATGCGGTCTATGACCGGGCCGTGGAGCGTCAGGTCGAGGAGGTGAAGGCTTCGAGCAAGATTCACTGCGTGGACGACCTGCTGCGTTCGGGAGCCACCTGGGAGGTGGAGTAACCCGTTTCCGGGAGGCCCTTCCGGGAGTTCTGGGACTTTCGGGAAGGGGTATCGACGTGTAAAAAGGGGCATCCGGAGCAAAAAGCCTTCGGATGTCTCTTTTTTTAGCGTTGGGATTTGGTGGAATCGATTTTTCCTTCTATATTTGCACCCACAAACGGGGGATTAGCTCAGCTGGCTAGAGCGCTTGCATGGCATGCAAGAGGTCACGAGTTCGAATCTCGTATTCTCCACCAGAAGGGTCTGAGAAGGCCAAACACCCTGTAAACTGAGGTTTGCAGGGTGTGTTTTTTT
>CALUIG010000154.1 GCA_944320625.1 uncultured Alistipes sp. | reverse complement strand
CCCAAAAATGCACCGGATCCGGCAAATTCTCGTCCCCCGGTTTGCAGAAGGCTCCATTTATGTCTATCTTTGCGGAAATATCGACCATCTCTCGACAAACATGCACAAATCGGGCTTCGTAAATATCATCGGAAATCCAAATGTCGGAAAATCCACCCTCATGAACGCGTTGGTCGGTGAGCGACTCTCCATCATCACCGCAAAGGCCCAGACTACCCGCCACCGCATCATGGGAATCGTCTCCGGAGACGACTTCCAGATCGTCTACTCCGATACCCCGGGCATCCTCAAACCCGCCTACAAACTCCAGGAGTCGATGATGAAGTTCGTCGACGGCGCACTCACCGACGCCGATGTCATCCTCTACGTCACCGACACCGTCGAGCAGAGCGACCGTTCGGCCGAAATCCTCGAAAACATCCGCCACAGCGCAATCCCCACCATCGTGGTCGTCAACAAGATCGACCTCTCGAACCCCGCGGCGCTCGATGCGCTGGTCGCACGCTGGCACGAAACGCTCCCCGAGGCCCGCATCGTCCCGGTCTCGGCCCGCGAAAAGTTCAACATCGAGGGGCTCTTCCAGACCATCCTCTCCCTGCTGCCCGAAGGCCCCGCCTTCTACCCCAAGGAGACCCTCACGGACAAGACCCTGCGCTTCTTCGCCTCGGAGATCATCCGCGAGAAGATCCTCCGATTCTACGACAAGGAGATCCCCTACTGCTGCGAAATCGCCATCGACAGCTACAAGGAGGAACCCGAAATCGACCGTATTGCCGCCACGATCTACGTCTCGCGCGAATCGCAGAAGGGAATCCTCATCGGGCACAAGGGCGAAAAACTCAAACGCGTCGGGCAGACCGCACGGCAGGACCTGGAGGAGTTCCTCGGCAAGAAGGTCTTCCTGCAGCTCTTCGTCAAGGTCAGCGACGACTGGAGAAACAACGACCGGCAGCTCCGCCGATTCGGATACGAATTGGAGTAGACGGCCACCCCGAAGAGCCGGAAGGATGAACCAAACGGACAATAAACCGCCGAAAAAGGACGTTTAAAGATAAAATCGGAATCATGCGGAAGCTCGTCATCGCAATCATCGCGGCCCTTGCCCTCCTGAGCGGCTGGGAAGCGAAGGCTCAATACAACCGGGAATACTTCTTCTGGATGGGCCGCTCGTGCATGATGAACAACGACTACCAGGAGGCCATCCGGACACTCAATATCCTGCTGCGCTTCGAGGAGGATGCCTTCGAGGGGTATTTCCTGCGCGGAATCGCCAAATACAACCTCGATGACCTGCTGGGAGCCGAGGAGGACTTCTCGACGGCCATCCGGCTCAACCCCGTCTACACCCAGGCATACACCTACCGCGCCATTACCCGCTCGCGCCTGGGAAACTACGACGACGCCCTGCAGGATTTCCGCGAAGCCATCGAACTCAGGCCCGATCTCCCCGGACCCTATTACAGCCGCGGCGTCACACGCCTGCTGAACCAGCAGTTCAAGGAGGCCATCGAGGATTTCGACAAGTTCATCCGCCAGGAGAACAAGGTCGCCGACGCCTTCATCTGCCGCGGGTTGAGCTACCTCCACCTCAAGGATACCGTCAAGGCCTACGAAAACTTCAATACCGCCATCCGCACCAACCGCGAAAACCCCAACGGGTACAACCGTCGCGGCGGACTCTATCTCGATCAGGAGCGTTACGCCGAGGCCGAGGCCGACTTCAACAAGGCCATCGAGTGCGATTCGACCTATCTGCTCTCGTTCTTCAACCGCGCATTGGTCTACAACGCCACCAACCGCCCGATGCAGGCCCTGGCCGACTTCGACCGGGTGATCCAGCTCGATTCGACCAACTCGCTCACCTATTTCAACCGGGCCATGCTCCGCACCCAGATCGGAGACTACAACCGCGCCCTGGAGGATTACGACCGCGTGGCACTCTACTCCCCGAACAACGTCCTGGTCTACTACAACCGCGCCGGAGTGCATGCCCAGCTGGGTGAGATCGAACAGGCTGTCAAGGACTACTCCGCGGCCATCGAACTCTATCCCGATTTCGCCAATGCCTACATCTACCGGGGCCGTCTGCGCGAACTCCTCCGCGACCCCCAGGGTGCCAGGAAAGACCGCGAAACAGCCCAACGCAAAATCGCAGAGTACCGTTCGCGTCTGAGCGACAGCACCTACTCCATCTTTGCCGACACCACACAGCGATTCGACCGGCTGCTCTCGTTCGACAGCAAGTTCGCAGGAAGCAGCTTCGACCGAATCACCGGACACAACGGCGGTCACGAGGAGATGCGTCTGCTGCCGCTGTTCAAGTTCACGCTCATGCGCCCCGACACGCTGCCCGAGGCCCGGCCCTACCGGCTGCAGCGCATCGAGGACTTCAAGACGCGGATCGGAAACGAATACCTCGTCCTCTCGTGCCGCGAAAGCAACATCGAACCCGACTCGCTCGTGATGCTCGACAAGGAGTATGCCCAACGGCTCAAGAACGGCGACACGTCGTGGACCCGACTCTTCGAACGGGGCGTCTCGCAGGCCCTCATCAAGCAGTACACCAATTCGGTGAACACCTTCTCGACGGCCATCGAGCAGAATCCCTCCAACCCGTTCCTCTACCTGAACCGTTCGACCACCCGCGCCGAAATGATCGATTTCATCTCCTCGATCGACAACTCCTATCAGCGCATCTCGATCGATTCGGACCCCGCGAACCGGCTCAACAACAACTCCAAGCGCACGTACAGCTACGACGAGGCCGTGGCCGACCTCAACAAGGCCGTCAAACTATTCCCCGACTTCGCCGAGGCCTACTACAACCGCGCCAACCTGAGGGCCCTCTCGGGAAGCCTCCCCGAGGCATACGAGGACTATACGAAGGCCATCGAACTGAATCCCTCGTTCGCCGAGGCCTACTACAACCGGGGCGTGATCCAGATCTTCATGAAGGATACCCGAAAAGGGTGTCTCGACCTCTCGAAAGCCGGAGAACTCGGAATCCTCGAAGCATACGAGGTGCTCAAACGATACGCTCATCTCGAAAACTAATTCAAACCCATAAACCATGACTGCATCTATCCAACGCAAACTCAACGATTCGCCCGCCGCACGGTGGACAGCCCTGGTACTCATCGCCCTGATGATGTTCTTCGGCTACATGTTCGTCGACGTGATGTCCCCGCTCAAATCCCTCATCGAGTCGGCCCGGGGCTGGGACAGCGGAACGTTCGGGACCTATGCCGCTTCGGAATACTTCCTCAACGTTTTCGTCTTTTTCCTGATCTTCGCCGGAATCATCCTCGACAAGATGGGAATCCGATTCACCGGACTGCTCTCCGCATCGCTGATGGTTATCGGTGCCTCGATCAAGTTCGTCGGTATCTCCGACTGGTTCCAGACAACGTCCCTCTGCGCATGGCTCGACAGCTGGTGGGTGGCATTCCCCGGAAGCGCCAAGATGGCTTCGCTCGGATTCATGATCTTCGGATGCGGATGCGAGATGGCCGGAACCACCGTCTCCAAGGCCATCGCCAAATGGTTCGAAGGCAAGGAGATGGCTCTGGCCATGGGACTCGAAATGGCCATCGCACGCCTGGGCGTCTTCGCCGTCATGTGGATCGCCCCGATGATCTCCAACCATTTCGACAAGTCGGTCGTCGCTCCCGTGGCCTTCTGCACCGCCCTGCTCGTCATCGGACTGCTCTGCTATACCGTTTTCGTCTACATGGACCGCAAACTCGACCGGCAGCTCATCGCCGCAGGGGAGATGAAGGAGCAGAAATCATCCGACGAGGAGTTCCACGTCAGGGACCTCGGACTGATCTTCCGCAGCAAGATGTTCTGGCTCGTGGCACTGCTGTGCGTCCTCTACTACTCGGCCATCTTCCCCTTCCAGCGCTATGCCCCCAACTTCCTCGAAGTGACTCTCGGAATCGACGCCGAATCGGCCGCACGCCTCTTCAGCTGCTTCCCGATCCTGGCCATGGTCCTCACACCCTTCCTCGGCGCCATGCTCGATTTCCGCGGAAAGGGCGCCACGATGCTCATGGTCGGAGCCATCATCATGATCGCCTGCCACCTGAGTTTCGCCTTCCTGCTGCCCGCATTCCCCTCGAAGTGGCTCGCCCTGCTGCTGGTCGTGACGCTCGGGGTCTCGTTCTCGCTCGTTCCCGCAGCGCTCTGGCCCTCGGTCCCGAAGATCATCGACGCCAAGATCCTCGGGTCCGCCTACTGTCTGATCTTCTGGATCCAGAACGTCGGGCTTTGCCTCGTGCCGCTGCTCATCGGCGAGGTGCTCGATGCCACGGGAGGCTATACCCTGCCGATGATCATCTTCTCGACCTTCGGCGTGCTGGCCTTCATCTTCAGCTTCTACCTCAAGATCGAGGACCGCAAGAAGGGATACGGACTCGAACTGCCCAATATCAAGAAATAGCAAGATGTAGCCCGGACTACAAACAAATAAATGAAGAAGAAAAACCCCTGCCGGAGTATTCCGACAGGGGTTTTCGTACATTTCCA
>CALUIG010000153.1 GCA_944320625.1 uncultured Alistipes sp. | reverse complement strand
GCCGCCATCGATCGTTCCGACGTATTTGCCGGTCAGCGTGTTGACATAATCAGTAGCATTGCCCGCAGCAGCGGCAAAATCGTCGTTCGTATAGATGCCCTCCTTCGAATCGAGCGGCGTGCTCATCGAAACATACTCCAGTTTCGAGGGATTTTTCGTCTTCGAGAAGGAGTTCTCGGTCTCCGGCGTCTCGACGGTGATGCACTTCGCCTTGCCTGTCACGATGGCGTTGTAGAGCTCCACCTCGGTGCCGGCACGCAGGCGTACCCCGCGCGTCCCGGTCTCAGAGCCGTTGCCCACGAGCGTCACATTGGCCAGCACGGGATGAGCCACCGGCGTGGCGGCGGTGTTGTTGCCGTTGTTGTCGCACTCCATCAGGCAGTCGCAGTCGTAGCCGAGCGTCGACTCCGCCTCCTGGTAGGCCACCAGGAACTGCCCCTTGCCGTTCCATCCCTCGGTCCAGTCGAACGAATCGTCCGAGCAGCTTGTCACGACCAGGTGCTTCACGTTGACCGAACCTCCGAAGAACTCGAATCCGTCGTCCGAGCCCTTGTAAGCCTGGAGATATTCGACCGTCGTGCCGCTGCCCACGCCGTAGAATGACACGCCGTTGGCCTCGTGCTCCTCGTCAAGGGCAAAGCCCGTATATTCGAGACGGATGTAACGCAGCGTTCCCGAGTTGTCGGCGTCGTCGCTGCCCCCGTACGGGGCGTTGCCGATCTCCGACAGGACACCCGTGCCGGCATTCGTATGCGCACGCCCGCAGATGTGGATGCCGCCCCAGGCCCCGGCCTCCTTCAACTCGGAGGTCATCACGATGGGGTTTGCGGCAGTTCCCCGGGCGTCGATCTTCGCACCCTGCTCGATGAGGATGTAGTCGGGCACCTCGTCGTCGATGGCCACCAGCTCGACTCCCGGTTCGATGCGCAGCGTGGCCCCCGCCTTGACGTGCAGACCGCCGCTCAACCGATAGCTTGCCCCTTCGGTAAGCGTCGCATCGGCGGTGATGTTGCCCGTGAGGGTCGTTCCCGCGGCGATCTCGCCGCTCAACCCCGGATCGGGCGTCTCGTCGTTTTCGTTGTCGCAAGCCACCGACAGCAGCGAGCAGGCAAGGCATGCCGCTGCGAAAAATTTCCAGTTCGTTTTCATCTCAACAATTTTTAATGAATGGATTTTCATGTTACTATATACTGCTGTAAATCATTGCAGAAACCGGTCAGAATTTCAGATTCAACCCCACCTCGAAGCCTGTACCGCGGCGGTAGCGCTCGACTTCGATCGTACTGCCCGTCTGCGGCACCTCCTGTTCGAAGACCATGGCGCGGTTGAGCAGATCGGTAAGTTGAAGTTTCACCTCCGCACGGCGGCTGAACCGATAGCCCGCCGTAAAGTTCAACGTATGGACCGCACGCTGCGTGACGTCGCCCAGCCCCGAGATGCCGACGGCATGGATGCGCGGTCCTTGGAGGTTATAGAGCAAGGCCAGATTCAGCTGCCGGTCCCCACCCAGATCGGGGGTCCAGGTCAGGTCGGCATTGACCAGGTAGGGCGAGGCACCCTGTAAGGCACGCTCCTTGTTGGTGTAGACCCCGCCGTCGGGCAACTTCACGTTGGTGTACATATAGGTGGCGTTCACCCCGAGGCGCAGCGTCCGGGCCAGCACCTTGCGCAGTTCCACCTCCACACCGGCCGCCATGCCGTTGTCGGCGTTGCGGAACGTATGGACCGCGGCACCGCCCGAGAGCATCTGCACACGCTCGATCGGCTCGTCGAGGTATTTGCAGTAGCCCGTGACGGAGAGCATGTCGCCGCGGCGGTTGAGAAACTCGTAGCGCAGGTCGAGGTTGTAGTTGTAGCTGTTCTGCAAATCTTCGTTACCGCGCAGCTGCACCGAACCGTAGGACTCCTGGTAGAGGAACGGCGCCATCTCGACGAACGACGGGCGGGTGATCGTACGGGAAAGGGCCAGACGCAACTGGTGCTCCCCGCTGCAGGTATAGCGGAGGTTCACCGCCGGGAAGAAATCATGCTTGTCGAGGTTGCGGCGCTCACGGAGACTCTGGTCGTTATAGTACAGCACCCATTGCTGCGACCCTTCGTAGCGCACGCCGGCATTGATGAGCAGCGATGGGAGCGGTTGCAGATCGACGGAGACATATCCCGCGAGAATCCGGTTGCCGGCCTCGTAGCTGTCCTTGGGCTGCTTTTGACGGTTGATCGTCAGCGTGCCGTTGGCCACGTTCTCGAAATTGAGGTAGTCGTTCGGAGAATAGATGTCGGTGATCTCGGGATGCAGGTCCGAAATATCGTAATAAAAGCGGGTACCGGCATAGTCGCGGCCCTTGTCCTTCCACGACATCCCGAACGTGAGTTTGTGGCCCGTACCGAAAGCGTAGTCGGCGGCGGCATGGGCGTTCCATTCGCGTTCGTCCAGCGTGCCGAAGTAGCGCATGGTCTCCTGCTGGTTGAGATCGAAAAGGCTCAGCGTCCCGTCGTCGTGCTTGAGGTACATCACCTGACGGCGGTCGGGCTCGTCGGATGAGGTGGCGGAGTAAGAGCCGCTCCAGCGTACATTCCACCGGTCACCGAATGCGTGGCGGCCGTAGAGCTGGTGCGTCATCAACCGGTAGACGTGCATCACGTCGTTGCTCCCGATGAGCTCGTGGTTCTCCTGGTCGTATCCCTCGCGCCGGGAGTAGGTGTCTGTGGCATTGCGGGCATAGAAGAAAGTGTAACTGAGGCGGTCGGCATCGCGCAAAGTCGTGCTGAGGCTCGCCAGAGCCGCCATTTTCAGTCCACTCGCATAGCTGTCGTATTCGTATTCGTCGGTCGTGCGCCCGGTCGCTTCGAGCAGGCGGAACTCGGCATTGTCCAACGTCTGCTGTTCGTTGCTCAATCCTCCCGAGGCCAGGACGCTCACCGTCTGACGCCCCACACGGAAGTCGCGGCCCCAGGCAAGGTTGCCGCCGAAGGCCGGCAGCGCCGTATGTTTCGATACCGAGAAATCCGTATCGAAGATCTCCTTCGTCTTCACATACTGCCGGAAGTCGAACAACGACCCCGACAGGGCTCGGGGATCGACCGATGGCTGGGTGAACAGCGAGCGATGGTCCATGCGGTAGAAGTCCCGTCCGAGGGTGTTGAAGGCTCCGCCGGTGTGAAAATCCACCGAAAAGAAGTTTTCACCGGTGTTTTCCCTGGTGCTGATGTCGATGCGGGCTCCCGAGTAGTCGGCATAGGAGCTCACCTCGTAGACCTTGCTTACGGTAATGTTCTTCACGGTCGACGAGGGGAAGATGTCGAGCGGGATGAGTTTGTTGTCGGGATTGGGCGAGGCGATCGGCTGCCCGTTGAGCGTGGTAATGCTGTATCGGTCGCCCAGACCGCGCACGATCAGTTGTCCGGCCGAAGCGATGGAGATTCCCGCCATCTTGCGGACACCCTCCTGCACGTTGGAGATTCCTTTGAGCGACATCTCTTTGGCTCCCATGTTCTCGATCGCCACGTTCGAGGCGATGCGCTCGGTCTGCAGGGCCCGTTCCGATTCGAGGTTCTTGCGGGCGGTCACCGTCACCGAGGCCAGCACCTGATTGTCGGATTCCAGTTCGATCACCGCTTCGGGCATCGGATCCGCCACACGGATCTCCATCCGCTGCGGGAGGTAGGAGATGTAGGAGACAACCACCGTACAGATTCCGGGGGCAAGGTTGAGCTCGAAGCGTCCCGAAGGATCGGTCGTCGTACCCTGGGTCGTACCCTCCACAACCACCGTAGCTCCGACAAGCGCCGCGCGCGTCGTCTTGTCCACCACCGATCCCCGGAAAGGAACGGAGCCCGAGGCCCCAAATGCAACACTTAAAAACAACGTAACAAGAACAATCTTTCGCAACAACATTCGCAACGTAAATTTCTTCATTATTTCCGGGTGCAAAATTGCCGTCCGGGTATTACAACGATGTGTAGGCAGCATGATATTTCCTTGACAGACCGGCAAACGGACACTACATGCGGCCGAAGAGAGCCGGTGCGAAATCCTCCATCAGTCCGATACCGACTGTGATCTACCCATCCGAAAGGCAACGCTTGTCCGACATGCGCCGCACTTCCGACAGGCGGATGCCGATCGTCTCCCAAACGGAGTCCGGGATGCAATAACAGATACCTAAACCCTATCAACAGCTGACTGAAAAATCACAAATAGTGAGTATTGCCAGGTCGTTGATTCCCCGGTAATTTTGCATCCGAAAACAAAAAACCACAAACAAGATGAAGATCAAATCTGTCCTTTTGATGTTATCCGTCGCAGGCGTCATGACGGCGTGCGACAAGGAGGAAAACGGTTCGAAAACGGTCGACTTCGCAGGCAGTTACAACGGCTATACGCTGGCCAGCTGCACCTATTTCCAAAACATGATCTCGTCGGACGAGACCGTCGTAATCACGGAAAATATGGACGGCACCGCTTCCGTATCGTTCACCTCCGCTACATGGGGTACATTCACCATCACTGATGCACAGGCGAGTGTAAGCGGAGACGTCTGCTCCCTTTCGGGCAGCGGGCAGACGCAGATGGGCATGGG
>CALUIG010000152.1 GCA_944320625.1 uncultured Alistipes sp. | reverse complement strand
TCGCGGATCTCGTTGCGGTTGCTCGATACGGTGAAGTTCGAGTTCCACGTAAAGTCGCGCCACGTGTGCGAATAGCCCAGGCTCGCCTCGATACCCGTATTGCGGACATGACCCGTCTGCACGTACATGTCGGCGTAACCCGACGAGGCCGAGACCTGCGGATTGAACGTCTGGTTGTAGGTATCGGCCAGGTACCACGAGAACGAGAGGTCGAAGCCGTTCAGGAAACGCGCGTCGAAACCCAGTTCCCAGGTCTTCGTGCGTTCGGGACGCAGTTCACCGATCGGGTAGTTGGTGTTGTCGTCCCAGGTCTGACCCGTATGGTCGTAGGGGTGGGTGGCGTAGGTCAGCTCCCGCGGGAACGGCGTACCCACCGAGGCCCACGAGGCCCGGATCTTCAGGTAGGGAAAGAGCTCCGGAAAGTCGAAGGTCGCGGACGGAAGCCACGAAAGTCCCACCGAAGGATAGAAGAACGACGATTGCGGAGATCCGGCCAGCTGCGACGCCCAGTCGTTGCGGCCCGTCACCGTGAGGAAGAGCTGCGACTCCCAGCCCAGTTCGAGCGAGGCAAACAACGACTGTGTCTGCTCGTGCCACCCCGAACGCATCACCTTGCGCTTCGTCGGATCGATGGCCTCGGGATGGAAGATGTTCGACGGCTTCTGCAACGGACCGTTCAGTTCGAGGCCCTGCAAACGCGTGTCGTTAAGCGAGGCTCCGAGGTGTGCCGCCAGCGAAAAGCGATCGCCGAACGTCTTGTTGACGTTCACCATCACGTCGCCGTACGTCTGACGCGACTTCTCGCTCAACTCCGTATAGTGTCCGTATTTGCTTCCTTCGAGCAGCGTGGAGTTGGTCGTGGCGTAGAGTTTCTGCGTGAACGAACGGTCGGTATTGTCGATGCGGATCCGGCCCGAAACATCCAGCCAGTCGAGAATCGCATAGCTCGCCGAGGCCGAAAGCATGTAGCGGTGGCGGCTGTTTTCCCGCGGGTTGCGGTAGGCGATCCAGTAGGGATTCTGCATCTCCAGATCCCCGGCGCCCTGCGGCCAGAACTGTGCATAGATCTTCCGCGCAGGATCCCAGCGCTCGAACGTGCGGATCAGATCGAAATTGTCGCCCCGCGGAAAGAGATAGGCCGAAACCAGCGGATTCGAATAGACGCCCTGGTTGGTCATGTTCCGGTCATCCTGGATGATGTACGAGGCCGAGGCATCGAGCGTCAGCCGGTCGTTGAGAAAATGCGACGTATTGCGGAACGTAAAGTTGTAACGGTTATACTCGTTGTTGGGAATCAGCCCGTCGGAGTTGAGCGCCGCAGCCGAAAAGTAGGTCTGGTTGCGGTCCGTACCGCCCGAAACGGTCACGGAATTCGTATAGACATGGCCCGTTTCGAGAAAATCCTCGGGCGTATAGCCGTAGCGGGCATTCTCCGACAGGTAGGGGCCCCAACTGTGGATCGTCGAACCGGTGGATTTGCCCTTGCGGCCCGTGCCGTAGCGGTTCTGGAACTCCGGAAGCCAGAAGGGTTCCAGGAACTCGATGTTCGTCGAGAGGGTGACCTTCAGTTTTCCGGCCTCGCCGCGCTTGGTGGTGATCAGCACCGCACCGTTCGCGGCCTCCGAGCCGTAGAGCGCCGCAGCCGCAGCGCCCGTCATCACCGACATCGATGCGATGTCGTCCGGGTTCAGGTCGGCGATCGATTCCGTGGCACCCTTCGAGTCGAACTCCATGCCGCCCTTCGACGAGTTGTTGAACATCGGGATACCGTCGATCACGTACAGCGTGTTTGACGACTGCATGATCGACTTCATACCGCGCATGACGACCTTCGAGACGCCGCCCACGCCCGACGACGAAGCGTTGACCACGGCTCCGGCCACCTTGCCCGAAAGGGCATTGATGAAGTTGGCATCCTTGACCGTTGTCAGCTCCTCGGGGGCGACCTGTGCTACGGTATAGGCCAGGGCCTTCTCCGAACGCTTGATACCCAGGGCCGTGACCACCACGCTCTCGATCTCCGAGGTGGATTCCTGCAGCGTGATGTCGAAGCGCGTGCGGGTGCCGACGGGCAGCGTCTGGGACTCACAGCCCAGATAGCTGACCTCCAGCCGTGCCGTCGCCGGATTCGGAACGGTCAGGGCGAAACGTCCCTCGGCATCGGTCGAGACGCCGTTCGTCGTTCCGGCAACCAGCACCGTCGCACCGATGATCGGGCGGTTCGAGGCGTCGCGCACCACACCCGAGATCTGTGCGGGAGGGGTCTCCGGACGCTTCGACAGGGTGATGGTCGTCGTCGACTCGATGACCGTATAGGTATAGGGCGTCGAGGCGAGCAGGCGGTCGAGCAGCGTCCGGATCGAGGCGGATTCGGCACGCAGGCTCACCCGGTGTTCGAGATCGACCTCCGGACTCGGCACAAAACGATAGGCGGATTGTTGCTCGATGGCCTGGATGGCCTCTTTCAGCGGCGCCGCTTCGAGATCGAGGCGGATCCTCCGCGTCTGCGCATGTCCCGCAACGGGCGCCTGCAGCACGAAAACAAAGAGTGCAAACGCCATAAACGCTTTGATTTGCGCATATTTATTCATACTTTTGTGAATTAAGGTTTAGGTTACTTCGATTAATAGCTTGAACCCGGGTCTGCGGAGTGTGCTACCACTGCCGCAGACCGCTTTTTATACGGGGGTCCAACAATACCGTTTCAGGTCGTGCATGGGGATCGGGTTATCTCATAGGCAAGTCGGTTTTCAGGATGGTTAGGCGATTCGTTTATCGGTTGCGCACGACGATCGTACGCTGTTCGGGATCGAACTCGTAGGTGATGGGGTAGATCGTCTGCAGGACCTTCATGGCGTTGTCCACGCCGTCCTGGATGTGGATCTTGCCCCACTGGAACTTCGTCTCGGGAACCGTCACGTCCTCCAGCCGAATCTCCACGCCGTAGACCTGGCGGTAGCGGTCGATGATCTCGCGGAAGGTGTGACCCTTGAAGTTGATGTAGCCTTCGGTCCAGAGGTAATCGTCCGAATTCTCGATCCGCCCGACGGCCAGGCGCGAACCTTCGAGGCGTACCGTTTCGTTGGGACGGATCCGGACGGTCTGGTCGGTTTGGCGGTTGCGGACCTCGACGCTTCCTTCGAACAGGGCCGTCGTAAAGGTGCCGCGCTCGCGGTCGGCCGCCACGTCGAACTCCGTGCCCAGCACCCGCACGTCGCAGGCATGGGTCTCCACGACGAACGGATGGTCGGCATCGTGCACCACGTCGAAGCGGGCTTCGCCGTCGATCCGCACGCGACGCTCGGCATCGGCGAAGAGTGCCGGGTATTCGAGCCGGGTTCCGGCATTGAGCCACACGGCGGTACCGTCCGAGAGCGAGATCCGCAGATGCTGCCCGGCCGGGACATCGAGCGTGATGTTCCGGGCCCCGAGGCGTTCGAGCGTCCGGCTCTGGCGGTAGTAGTAGCCCCCGAAGAGGAGCGAAACCGCAGCGGCGGCCGAGAGTCCGGCCACAGCCCAGCGGCGCACCAGGTGACGGATGTTGTTTTTCCGGTCGCGTTCGTAGAGTTCGTTGATAAGCGGGGCGCTCAGGGCGGCCAGGTCGTGACGGCGGTGCACCTGTGCGAGCAGGCGTTCGTGTTCCGGATCGGCATTCAACCAGGCCAGGATCTCCTGTTCCTCTTCCGGGGTGGTTTGGCAGGAGACGTAGCGATATAGGAATTCTTCGGTCATTTTTTCGGCTTGTTTATTATATAATCACTTGAGCGGGGCAAAATCGTGAAAAATTCGGCCGTCCGGTGCAAATAAATATTTTCATAAATTTTTTCAGATTTTTCATGAACAGGAAAGGATTGAAAATCAGTCTTTTTCGAGAGTTCGGAGGGGAGGGAGGCCAGGGTGTGACAGCGGGCAATGAAACAAAAAAAGTCCGGGCAACCGGACAGCAGGGCGGAAACAACAGGGAAGAGGGAGGGAGGGGCCAGGGTGTGACAGCGGGCAATGAAACAAAAAAAGTCCGGGCAACCGGACAGCAGGGCGGAAACAACAGGGAAGAGGGAGGGGGGGGGCAGGGCGGCCGGAATCCCAAAAAACTCAAAGAAAGGGAACCAGCCAGGCGGCCAGGGGCAGGTAATCCTTCAAGGCCACCCGGAGCATCTTCTTCGCAGCCCGGATCTCGTAGTCCACCTGACTCTCCGAGAGCGAACAGATCGCCGCAATCTCCCGATAGGACATCTCCTCGTAACGGTAGGCAATGAAGACCCGACGCCGCACCGGCGACATCCGCAGCAACTCCCGCTCGATGATATGCAGCGCCTCGTCCAGCAGCAGATTTTTCGGGTCGTCGGCCGTCTGCCGCAGCACGTAGTCCGACAGGATGCGCAATTCCGCCTGCTGGAGATTGTCGTGGGCCCGCAGGTGCTGCTGCCGGTCCCGGAGCCAGTTGCGGCACTTGTGGATGATCACCGTGTAGATGTAGGCCGGGATATTCCGCGCATCGAGGTCCCGGCGGTTCTCCCAGAAAACCACGAAGCTGTCGGTCACGATGTCCTCGGCCGCCATCCGGTCACGCACGTACGAGAGGGCGATCCGCACGAAATA
>CALUIG010000151.1 GCA_944320625.1 uncultured Alistipes sp. | reverse complement strand
CCCCCCCCCGCTGTTAGCGGTCGGTTTCGCGGATGTAGGCGGCGATGCGGTGGCTGCGCTTCCCGAGCGGAATGCCCACGCCAAGGGTCAGATTGGCCGAACTCTGGCTGACGGGAATCCATTGCGGGGTATGCTTGGTGAGCAGCAGGTCGGTTGCCACGAAGAAGTTGATCCATCCCGGGCAGAGGTTCAGACCCAAACCGACGGCGCTGCCGCGATTGTTAAGCACGGAGTAGCTTCCCGTGAGTGTGAACCAGCGTGTGGGGTGGAAGTTCACCGATCCGGTGATATTGTGCATGGTCTTGTACTCCCAGAAGCGTGCGGTGTAGAGAAGTCCGATACCGATGCGGTGGTTCCAGAGCTCGTATTCGAGACCGGCATTGATTGCCGCACGCAGCATTTTGGTGTTGTCTTCGCTCTCCGTCCGGGAGAACTTCATCATCTCCAGGTCGAAATCGGGAGCACTTCCCGTCTCGCCGCCCGAGATCTCCACTCCGGTGAATTCTGCCTCCTGGGTCGAGACGCCCGAGACGGTGCTGTTCTTGTTCCAGCTGATGAATCCCAGGTCGTTGACGGCGAGCGACGCCTGGAGGTTGGGCAGGATGTCGTAGGTGGCACCGAGGTCGACGGCGAATCCGTATCCGGCCGGTTTGCGGGGTTTGAAGTTGATGTCTCCGAGTTCGAAGGTTCCGGTTTCGGGATCGAGTTCCACCGTGGTTCCGTCGGCCGTCATGTCGATTGTCCCCTTCGTCATCACGGCCCAGCGGTCCTGCTGGAGCGAGACGTCGAACTGGTCGTAGTTGACCTGGGCACGTGCGATTCCTACGAGGGCCTTTCCCCGGACACCTATATACAGACGGTCGTCGAGCAGCGGGAACGAATAGTTGAATCCGGCTTCGAGATAGGCTTCCGTGGCGGCTCCGAAATTCTGGATGCTGCCCTCCTGCCCTCGTTTGAGGAATTCGAAGAGCGATTTGGGCAGGTTCATGCTCTCGTTGGCCCGCAGATTGATGTCGAAGGACCAGAAGTTCCGGTGATTTTTGGTGAACTTGCCGATTCCAAAGATGTTGAAGCGGGTATCAAGCCCCATGAGGTTGTTGGTCTTGAGGTTTTGAAGCGCCTGGTCGGGCGTGACGGAACTGTCGAGCAGCGTGACGAGTTTTCCGTCGCGTGCGAAGAAGATGTTGTCGAGGGCGATGTTTCCGCTCAGATTGACGTTCATGCCTCCGATTGCGGGGAGGTTGATGTATCCGCGCAGCGGGGCAAACGCGGGATTGAACTGCGAACGGAAGGTCGCACCCTCCATGAAATAGGCCGTAGGATTCTGGGCGGCAAGACCGAAGGAGAGCAGGAGTGCCGCAGTCAACAGGAAATATGTTTTTTTCATGATGGGGAGGGTCGGTTTAGAGGTCGAACTTCAGCGCTCCGCGTTTGATGAGGTGGAGATTGATCGTGAGTTGGGGCTGTATCTCCTCATCCGATCCGCGGTCGAAACCTTTTCCGGGGTAGTATTTGTCGAGTCCCACGGCGATCTCGATCGTCAGTCCGCGGACGATCGTCAGCAGATCCTCGGCAAAGAGCCGGGTTTCGGGCAGTTCGCCCGCTTCGCAGTTGGCCTCGATGGCGGCCGTGAAGGAGACGTCGGTCGGCGCGAAGAGCGCGGAGGCCGTGATGGATATGGGCAGCCGGTTGTCGACGGTGCCGCTCATGTGGAGCGTATTCTTGGGATCGGCGACCTCTTCGGCATCGAGGTTGTCGGTGAGCATGTCGACGACATCGTCGCTGATGTCGATACGCTCGACCTCGTAGGTGAGTCCGGAGAGGCTGACCTCAAGGCCGGTCAGATATTTGAAAGCCAGTTCGCTGATTTTCTCGTCGAATTGCCGGCGCAACTCCTCGTTGACGGTGTATTGTTCGACGAAAACCGTTTTGAACTCCTCCTGGGGCGTGCTCGGAAGCAGGGAGGAGAATTCGTCGTAGTATTTTTCCTGCAGCAGGGTGGCCATCTGGTCGAGTTTCACCGGATCGACGACCATCTGTGCGATGAGATCCTCAATCAGTCCGTCGACGTACTCCCCGTTTTCGGCCAGTTGCGGGATCTGGACGAAATAACCGTTTCCGTCCTGATCGGGAAGTTGGCTCGGCAGCCAGGTGTCGGCCTCGGCGAAGAGTTCATCGATGATTTCACCGTTGGTTCCGTTGAGTTCGTCCATCCCGACGAAGACCTTCAGGAGCGGAACCTCGAATTGCGATTCGTTATCGCCGATTGCGATGTTGTCGGTATCGACCTTCGAAAGATCGAATTCCGCGTCGATACATGCGGTTGCCCCAAGGGCACACAGCAACAGAATGGAGATTTTTTTCATGCGTGAGGGATTCGTGAGTGAATGTGTGTTTGGATGGCGCAAAGATAATCGATTCAGACGAATAAATCAATATATCGGACATTTTGACGACCGTACGTTTTCGGGATATATTTGTTACATTTGCAACACGTATGAATGAACGGATCCAAACCTCGTTGAAGGAGCAGGTTTCGCTGCTCCCGCTGTCGCCGGGGGTCTACCAGTTCGTAGACCGCACGGGGACGGTCATCTATGTGGGTAAGGCCAAGAGCCTCCGCAAACGTGTTTCGTCCTATTTCGTGCAGTCGAAGGAGCACAGTGCCAAGGTCCGCGTGCTGGTCCGGCAGATCGTCGAGATCCGTCACATCGTTGTGGGCAGCGAAACGGATGCCCTGCTGCTGGAGAATTCGCTCATCAAGAGCCTCCAGCCTCGTTACAACATTCTTCTGAAGGATGACAAGACCTATCCGTGGATCGTCGTGCGGCGCGAACCCTTTCCTCGGGTGCAGTCGACACGTCAGTTGCTGCGCGACGGTTCGCAGTATTTCGGGCCCTACGGTTCGGTGATGATGCAGCACAGTGTGCTGGAGTTCATCCGGGAGGTGATTCCCCTGCGGAGCTGCAAACTCAACCTCTCCCCCGAACAGATCGCCCGGGGACGTTATACGGTCTGTTTGCAATATCACCTCGGCAACTGCAAGGGTCCCTGTATCGGAGCGCAGAGCGAAGAGGAGTACATGAAACGGGTTGAGATGGTGGTCTCGGTGCTCAAGGGTGATCTGCGTCCGGCCCGTCAGTACCTGGAGGGGGAGATGTCGCGGGCTGCCGCGGAGTTGCGCTTCGAGGCAGCGCAGCGTTACAAGCAGCGGCTCGATGCTCTGGACCACTATGCGGGGCGTTCGGTGATCGTGAGCGCGAAGATCGTCGACGTGGATGTCTTCTCGCTGCTGCCCGACGACGATGTGGCGTGGTGCAACTTCGTGCGGATCCGCCACGGTTCGGTGGTAGGTGTGCAGACCGTGAAGCTCTCGACGGGTGTCGAGGGGGACGAGCGCGACATGCTGACGCTGGCCATTCAGTACATGGTCGACAACGTGGCGGGCGGGGAACTGGCCCGGGAGGTGATCGTGCCGTTCCTGCCTTCGACAACGCTGCTGTTCGACGGTGTGACCTTTACGGTGCCCAAGCGGGGAGAGAAACTCGACCTGCTGGAGTTTTCGCGCAAGAGCGCCCGCATCTATCGGGCCGAACAGTTGAAGAACCTCGAGATCCGCAATCCCGAGCGTCATACCGAACGGTTGATGAACGCCTTGCAGAAGGAACTTCGGCTCGACCGGCCGCCGCGCCACATCGAGTGCTTCGACAATTCGAATCTCCAGGGTTCGCATCCGGTGGCTTCGTGCGTGGTGTTCCGCGACGGGAAGCCGGCACGCAAGGAGTATCGCCATTTCAACATCAAGACGGTGGAGGGCCCGGATGACTATGCCTCGATGCGGGAGGTGGTTTACCGGCGTTACAGCCGTCTGCAGGCCGAGGACGGGGAGTTGCCCGATCTGGTTATCGCCGACGGCGGGAAGGGGCAGATGGGGGTGATCCACGAGGTGCTGGAGGCCCTGGGGCTGGATATTCCGATTGCCGGTCTGGCCAAGGACGACCGGCACCGTACGTCGGAACTCTATTGCGGTTATCCTCCGTTGCTGGTCGGAGTACGTCCCACCTCTCCGGTGTTCCATTTTCTGACGAGCATTCAGGATGAAGTGCATCGCTTCGCCATTTCCTTCCACCGTCAGAAACGGAGCAAGGACTTCATCCACAGTGAACTGGAACGGATCGAGGGGATCGGGGCTAAGACGATCGAGTCATTGCTCCGTCATTTCCGGACGGTAGAGAAGGTTCGAGCAGCGAATGTCGGGGAACTTTCGGCCCTGATTGGTTCGGCCAAGGCCCGCAAGGTGCGTGACTATTTCGACGGGGAGCGGTGATGTTGCGGAAGGCCCGGGCGGGGGGGCTGATGCGATGTTTTGAAAATATTTCGGGAAAAATACTTGCAAGCGTCGATTTTTTCGTATCTTTGTCCACCCGATTCGCCGCAAGGGGTATGGGTACGGTCCGGTTGATGGTGTTTGGAGCGTCGGCTCCGCATCGGATTTGAAACTGGAGGTATCGATGCCGGTGTGCGGAAATCAGCCCGGATGGCGGAATCGGTAGACGCGTTGGTCTCAAACACCAATGACAGCAATGTCGTGCCGGTTCGACCCCGGC
>CALUIG010000150.1 GCA_944320625.1 uncultured Alistipes sp. | reverse complement strand
GACCGCCTGACGCAGGACGAGGGCGACGTGCGCAAGCTGACGGGCATGTACAAGAACTGGTTCCTGGACTATGCTTCGTATGTGATTCTGGAACGCGCCGTACCGCACGTCGAGGATGGCCTGAAGCCGGTCCAGCGCCGAATCCTGCATGCGATGAAGGTGGTCGACGACGGCCGTTACAACAAGGTGGCGAACCTCGTGGGGCAGACCATGCAGTACCACCCGCACGGCGACGCCTCGATCAAGGATGCATTGGTGCAGTTGGGCCAGAAGGACCTGCTGATCGACTGCCAGGGCAACTGGGGCAACATCCTCACGGGCGATGAGGCTGCGGCGGGCCGTTATATCGAAGCCCGCCTGTCGAAATTCGCCCTGGAGGTGGTCTTCAACAAGAAGACGACCGAGTGGATGCTGTCGTATGACGGCCGCAAGGAGGAGCCGGTGACTTTGCCGATCAAGTTCCCGCTGCTGCTGGCACAGGGCTCGGACGGTATCGCCGTGGGCCTGGCCTCGAAAATCCTGCCGCATAACTTCAACGAACTGATCAACGCGGCGATCGCCCATTTGCAGGGCCGGGAGTTCCAGCTCTACCCGGACTTCCCGACGGGCGGCATGGCGGACGTGAGCCGCTATAACGACGGCCTGCGGGGCGGGACGGTGAAGGTGCGTGCGAAGATCTCGAAGATCGACAAACGGACGCTGGCGATCACCGAAATTCCCTATACGACGACCACCGAATCGATCAAGGATTCGATCATCAAGGCCAACGACAAGGGGAAGATCAAGATCCGGAAGGTGGACGACAATACGGCCGACAAGGTGGAGATCATCATCCAGGTGGCTCCGGACGAGTCGTCGGACAAGACGATCGACGCGCTCTACGCCTTTACGGACTGCGAGGTGTCGATTGCGCCGAACGCCTGTGTGATCTGGGATGAGAAGCCGCACTTCCTGGGCGTGTCGGAGATTCTGCGCCGTTCGGCGGAGCATACGCGTTCGCTGCTGGAACTGGAGTTGAAAATCCGCCTCGGGGAGTTGAACGAGGCGTGGCATGCGGCGTCGTTGGAACGGATCTTCATCGAGAACCGGCTTTACCAGTTGATCGAGGGTTGCAAGACCCGCGAGGAGGCATACGCTGCCGTGGATAAGGGTCTGGAACCCTTCAAAAAACAGCTGCGACGTGAAGTGACGCTTGAAGATGTGCAGCGCCTCACGGAACTGAAGTTCATCCGCATTTCGCGTTACGATTCGGAGAAGGCCGACAACGAGATCCGGCAGATCGAAGAGGAGATCAAGACGACGAAATACAACCTCGAACACCTCACCGAATATACGGTGGCATGGTACGAGCGGATCCGCGACAAGTATGGCAAGGGGCGCGAACGGCGCACGGAGCTGCGGGAGTTCGATTCGATCGAAGCGACGAAGGTGGCCGTGACGAACGCCAAACTCTACGTTGACCGGGCCGAGGGCTTCTTCGGGATCGGAAAGTCGATGAAGGATGCGGAGTTCGTGTGCGACTGCTCGGACATCGACGACGTGATCGTCTTCACGAAGGACGGTCGTTATGTCATCACGAAGGTGAGCGAAAAGGCCTTCTTCGACAAGGGGATCTACTACATCGGGGTCTTCAAGCGCAACGACGAGCGGACGATCTATAATGTCCTGTACCGCGACGGGAAGAACGGCCCGATCATGATGAAGCGGTGTGCGATCAAGGGCATCACGCGCGACAAGGAGTACGACATCACGAAGGGCACGCCGAAGAGCGAGATTCTCTATATGTCTGTCAATCCGAACGGAGAGGCCGAGGTATTGAAGGTTTACTTCAAGCCGCGTCCGCGGTTGAAGAAGGTGATCGTGGATCTGGATTTTTCGACGCTGGCGATCAAGGGCCGCCAGAGCCAGGGCAACCTCTTCTCGCGCTACGGCATCCACAAGATCGTGCTGAAGGAGCGTGGGGCGTCGACGCTGGGCGGTCAGGACATCTGGTTCGACGAGGATGTGCGGCGGCTGAATGCCGACGGGCGGGGCCACCTGCTGGGCGAGTTCAAGGGCGACGACAAACTGATCGTCTGGACGGCCAAAAACCAGTATTACATCACGGGTTACGATCTCGGACAGCACTTCCCCGACGATACGACCTACGTGGGGCGCTACTCGCCCGACCGGGTCTACAGCCTTTGCTACTACGATCAGGGGCAGCAGTATTACTACATGAAGCGTTTTACGGCGGAGTTGTCGGACAAGATGCAGGACTTCCTCGATCCCGAGGACCGGTTCGTCTGCGTGACGGAGCGGGCCGGGGCGACGCTCGAGATCACCTACAAGGGTGCGCATGCCTCGCGTCCGGCGGATCTGATCGACGTCGACGAGTTTGTCGGTGTGAAGAGCCACCGTGCGAAGGGCAAGCGGCTGACCACCTACGAGGTAGATACGCTGCGGATGATCGAACCGGAACTTCCTTCTGAGCCGGAACCTGCTGAGGATGAAGTCCTTGATGGCGATCAGTTGGCGGATACGTCTGGTGAAACGTCACAATCGTCTGATTTTTCGGATGATACGTTGAGAAAAACGACCTCGAAGGAGGCTCCGGCGGGTGGAATTGTCTCGGATGCGGGTCTGCCCCGCACGGGCTCGGAATCGGGAGGTGTGGCTTTCGAAATCGAACGCCCGAAGGGTGATACCGACCAGACGGTCGACCCGGAACAACTGAATCTTTTCTAACGCGATGGGAGTACTTTTTCTGATCGGATACATGGGTTGCGGCAAGAGCACCCTGGGGCGTCGGCTGGCCCGGCGCCTGGGGGTTCCGTTCGTCGATACCGACTCGCGGGTCGAGGAGCGCGAGGGAGCCTCGGTTTCGGATCTTTTCCGCTACGAGGGCGAAGCCCGTTTCCGCGAGATCGAACGCGAGGTGCTCGACGAGGCCATTGCCGAATACCCTTCGGCGGTGATCTCCACGGGGGGCGGCCTGCCTGTCTGGGGGGATAACATGGAGCGCATGAATGCCGCGGGGTGTACGGTCTATCTGCGCCGTTCGGCGGAGAACATTGCCAGCCGTCTGAGCCCTTACGGACGCCGCAAACGTCCGCGGCTGCGGGGGCTGAGCGACGAGGAACTGGTGGATTTCATGACGCGGGACATGGCAGCCCGTGAACCCTTCTATGCCCGGGCGCGGCTGATTGCCGAGTGCGAAGGGCGTTCGGACGACGAAATCGTGGAGTGGATCGTGGCCGGATGCGGTCTGTAAGGGTCTGAAAAAAATGGCAAGGTGAAGGATGCTCCCATAGGTGTCTATGACTCGGGACTGGGCGGTCTGACCGTCTGGCGCGAGATTCGTCGTGCATTGCCCGAAGAGTCGCTGGTCTACCTCGGGGACGGGAAGAACTGCCCCTACGGGTCGCGGCCGCGCGAGGAGATCCGGGTTTTGGCCGATGCCGCGGTGGGTCGGCTCGTGGAGGAGGCGGGGTGCAAACTGGTCGTCGTAGCCTGCAACACGGCGACGGCTGCGGCGATCGACTTCCTGCGTGCGAAATATGCCGAAGTGCCGATTGTCGGCATGGAACCGGCCGTGAAACCCGCCTGTCTGGCTACCCGCAGCCGCGTGGTGGGGGTGTTGGCCACGGAACGGAGCCTGGACGGCGATCTGTTCCGCCGGACGGCGGCGAAGTACGGCGAGGGTATCGAGGTGCTGATGGTCCCGGGGCGCGGCTTCGTCGAACTGGTCGAGGGTGACCGGGAGTCGACGCCCGAGGCCGAGGCGTGTGTCCGGGCGGCCGTGGAGCCGATGCTGGCACGGGGTGCCGACCAGATCGTGTTGGGCTGTACGCACTATCCTTTCCTGTTGCCTGTGCTGGAGCGGATCGTGGCGGGGCGGGGGGTTGCCATCGTCGATCCGTCGCCTGCCGTGGCGCGGCGGGTTGTGCAGCTGCTCGACCGCGACGACCTGCGCGCCTCCGGAAAACGGCAGCCGACCTTCGAGTTCCTCTCCTTTGCCGGTGAGGAGTACCGTCGGCGCCTCGAACTGAAGGCGTTGGAGTCTTTATAGCAGATCCTGCCTCCATTTTCGCCGTTCCGAAGTCCGGAATCTCGGAAAAAATCCGTACCTTTGTTCAATTCTATCAGACGACGAAAACCAAGAAAATGGCTTCCCGAAATACATCCTCCAATGCCCGTCAGAACGTGCAGCGATCGAACCGCGACAGTGCCCGCTGGATCGCGGGATTGCTGTTGCTGTGTGTGGGCCTCTTTGCCGCCGCGGCGGTTCTCTTCTCCTATTTCTGCTGGGCCGAGGACCAGAGCGTCCTGCAACAGACTACCGAGGAACGCGAATTGCTCGGTGCGGAGATTGTGAATCCCTGCGGTCCGCTCGGAGCCCGTCTGGGGCGCCTGCTCGTGGACAATTCGTTCGGCATCTTCGGGATTCTGATTCCCGTGGTGTTCATCTTGGTCGGGGTGCGGATCATTCGGCAGCGCCCCCTGCGGCTCAATCAGTCGGTGTTGTCGATCCTGCTTGTCATGATTCTCGGGTCACTGACGCTGGGGTATCTCTTCGATGCACGCTGGAGCCTCTGTTCAAGCACGGGGTGGGGCGGGGCCTTCGGCAACCT
>CALUIG010000149.1 GCA_944320625.1 uncultured Alistipes sp. | reverse complement strand
ACGCCGAAGGAGCGCGGTCTGGCCCTGCGTGTGAGCGGCAACGGAACGCTGACGGTGAAGGCGATTTCGAGCAGCAGTTCGGACGCCTCGCGTGAGGTGGGCGTAAGCGCCAACGGCAAGGAGTACCTGCGCGAGGCGTGCCCGGCCAAGTCCGACGGCGACGCCAAGAAGGTGACCTTCACGGATCTCACGGGCGAGACGACGATCTATATCTATTGCTACGCGACGATCAACATCTACGCCCTTTCGTGGGAGCCGGATTCCTCGTCGGTGCCTGATGTACAGCCCTATTCGCTGGCCTTGAATTATGATCTGATCAAGAACAAGGTGGGCGAGGAGATTCAGATTCTCACGGGTACGGCGATGGATGGCTCGTCTTCGGCGGATGCCTTGGAGAAGTTCTCGACGTCGAGCAGCACACCGTTTATTCAGACATGGACTTATCAGGGTGTGACCTTTGGTTCGGCCATGGCGGCTGCCTCGAGTTCGATGTATATGAAAAAGGGGCTTGCCATCGAGACCTATCTGAAGAACGAAACGTCGTTGGGAAGCATCTCGGCTGTCTATTTGAAGATCGTGGACGGTTCGAAGACTCCGACCGTAAATATTTCGGATGACGGTTCGGCATTTACGGCACTGGAGATTCCGGGCGCAGCTGAAGCGGACGGGACCTATGCCGGCTACTTCAAGTACGATACGGGCGGCAAACCCTACTTCAAGATTACGATTGGAGGCGGAGATGCCAAAGTTGTCGAAGCTGTGATTGTCGGGGAAAAGTAACCGATAAGAATCTTTCAAGAAAGTGCGCGGTTCCGGGAAGGAGTCGCGCACTTTTTTTGCGGCAGGGTGTTTGAGGAGGCCGGGTGTGCATAATTGCAAATAAATTATTAAATTTGCCCGGATATTTTGCATGTAATGGCAGAGAACGAAAAAGAGATATTGGAAAACCTCGGCGAGAGGGAGTACAAATACGGCTTTACCTCGGCGATCGAGACCGAAACCATCGGCAAGGGTCTTTCGGAGGAGATCGTGCGTCTGATTTCCGAGAAGAAGGGTGAACCCGGGTGGATGACCGAACGCCGCGTGGCGGCCTACCGCCATTGGCTGACGCTCGACCCCCCGACGTGGGCGCACCTGACGATCCCCGAGATCGACTTTCAGGATATTATCTACTATGCGGCCCCGAAGGCCCGCAAGAGACTTGACTCGATGGATGAGGTCGATCCCGAACTGAAACGCACGTTCGACAAACTGGGCATTCCGCTCGAAGAGCAGATGGCCCTGGCGGGCGTGGCGGTGGATGCCGTGATGGACTCGGTGTCGGTGAAGACCACCTTCAAGGAGACACTGGCCGAAAAGGGAATCATCTTCTGTTCGATCTCCGAGGCGCTGCGCGATCATCCCGAACTGGTCCGGAAATACCTCGGGAGTGTCGTGCCCTATACGGACAATTTCTATGCGGCGCTGAATGCCGCGGTCTTCTCCGACGGATCGTTCTGCTACATCCCCAAGGGGGTGCGGTGTCCGATGGAACTGTCGACCTACTTCCGGATCAATGCCGCGGGAACGGGACAGTTCGAGCGTACGCTGATCGTGGCCGACGAGGGTGCCTATGTGAGCTACCTCGAAGGCTGTACGGCCCCGCAGCGCGATGAAAACCAGCTGCATGCCGCCGTGGTGGAGATCGTTGTCGAGCGCGACGCCGAGGTGAAATACTCCACGGTGCAGAACTGGTACCCGGGCGACCGGGAGGGCCGGGGTGGCATCTACAACTTCGTGACCAAGCGGGGCTTGTGCCGCGAGAATGCCCGGTTGTCGTGGACGCAGGTCGAGACCGGCTCGGCAATTACGTGGAAATACCCGAGCTGCATCCTGGCCGGGGACAACGCGGTCGGGGAGTTCTACTCGGTGGCCATGACCAACAACTTCCAGCAGGCCGACACGGGCACGAAGATGATCCACATCGGCCGCAACACGCGGAGTAGGATCGTCTCGAAGGGTATTTCGGCGGGTCGGAGCGAGAACTCCTACCGGGGTTTGGTGCGTGTGGCGAAGGGCGCGGAAAACGCCCGCAACTACTCGCAGTGCGACTCGCTGCTGATCGGCGACCGGTGCGGGGCCCACACCTTCCCGGTGATCGACTGCCGCAACCGTACGGCGGTTGTGGAACACGAGGCCACGACGTCGAAGATTTCGGACGACCAGCTCTTCTACTGCAACCAGCGGGGATTGTCGACGGAGGATGCCGTGGGGCTGATCGTGAACGGATACGCCCGGGAGGTGCTGTCGAAGCTGCCGATGGAGTTTGCCGTGGAGGCGCAGAAGCTGCTGGCCCTGCAGCTGGAGGGCACGGTGGGATAGCGGTGGAGAATGGAGAATTGAGAATTGAAAATTGAAAATTTGAGGATAACGGCAATCTGAAAGTTTCGACCTTCCATTTTCGGAACAACGGTCTCCATAAAGTCCCCTCCGCGGAGGGGATTTAGGGGAGGGTAGAATTGAATACGCGGCCGAAGGGCGCGGGCAACGGCGGCCGACGCTTTCCCTGTCGGTAAAACGGCGCAGTTTAGGTCGGAATCGCATCTTCGACGATTTCCCCTCCGCGGAGGGGATTTAGGGGAGGGTAGAATTGAATACGCGGCCGAAAGGTGCGGGCAACGGCGGCCGACGCTTTCCCTGTCGGTAAAACGGCGCAGTTTAGGTCGGAATCGCATCTTCGACGATTTCCCCTCCGCGGAGGGGATTTAGGGGAGGGTAGAATTGAATACGCGGCCGAAAGGTGCGGGCAACGGCGGTCGGCGGCGGGAAACCGGGCAAAAAAGTGAAAAGGATAATGGAAAACAATATGCTAAGCGTAAAAAATCTGCATGCGACGGTCGAGGGGAAGGAGATCCTCCGGGGTATCGACCTGGAAGTCAAGGCCGGGGAGGTCCATGCGATCATGGGACCGAACGGCTCGGGCAAATCGACCCTAGCGTCGGTGCTGGCCGGAAATGAGAAGTACACCGTTACGGAAGGTACGGTGGAGTTCCTGGGCCGTGATCTGCTGTCGATGTCGATCGAGGACCGGGCCCGGCTGGGACTCTTTCTCGGGTTTCAGTACCCGGTGGAGATTCCGGGCGTGACGATGGCCAATTTCATGAAACTGGCCGTCAACGAACAGCGCAAATACCGGGGTGAGGAGCCCCTGACGGCCGCCGAATTCCTGCGCCTGATGAAGGAGAAGAGTGCCGTGGTCGAATTGTCGTCGAAATTGACCTCGCGGGCCGTCAACGAGGGCTTCTCGGGGGGTGAGAAGAAGAAGAACGAGATCTTCCAGATGGCGATGCTCGATCCGAAACTGGCCATCCTGGACGAGACTGACTCGGGACTGGACATCGACGCCCTGCGGATCGTCGCCACGGGGGTCACGAAACTGCATACGCCGCAGAATGCCACGGTGGTCATCACGCACTATCAGCGCCTGTTGGATTATATCGTTCCCGACGTGGTGCACGTGCTCTACAAGGGCCGGATCATCTACACGGGTGACAAGACGCTGGCGCTGAAGCTCGAAAAGGAGGGTTACGACTGGCTGATCAACGAATACGACAAGTGATGGACCGGATATTCGAGATTCTCGGGGAGCTTCGCAAGGCGGGCCGTGAGGTGTTCCGGGTTGAAAGCCCGGTCCCGCAGCCCTATGCTTCGGTGGATCCCGGGCACCTGCGGGTGGAGCTGGCGGCGGGAGCTGCGGCACACCTGGTGGTGCTCCATACGGAGGAGGGTACGTCGGCGCTTGACATCGATCTGTCCGAAGGCGCACAGCTGGAACTGACGGAGCTGTTCCTTGGGGGGACGTTCTGCGAGACGGCCGTGCGGCAGGGTGCCCGGAGCCGGTGCCGGATGACGACGGTGCTGCTGGCCGGGGCCAATGTCGTATACCGGATCGAACTGGAGGGTGCGGATGCCGAGAACAACCTGGGCGGAGCCTTCCTGCTCGGTGGACGGGAGCACGGGGTTGTGAAACTCCACACGAGCCACCGGGTTTCGGATTGCCGCAGCGACTCCACGGTCAAGGGCGTGGCGGGCGGCGAGGCCGTAGGGGAGTTCTCGGGACTGGTCTATGTGGCCCGGGATGCCCAGCGCACCGATGCGCGGCAGCAGAGCCGCAACGTGCTGCTGAGTGAGACGGCGCGCATCGAGACGATGCCGCAGTTGGAGATCTACGCCGACGACGTGAAGTGCTCGCACGGTGCGACCGTCGGACAGATGGACTCCGATGCGATCCTCTACATGCGGCAGCGGGGCCTGAGCGAGTCTCAGGCGCGGCGGTTGCAGATCGAGGGGTTCGTGGGCGACATCGTACGCCGCTGCGGGGTGGAACCGTTGGGCGAGGCGCTGTTGGAACTGGCGGCGGAGAAACTGGAAAAACTGTAAAGGAATCAGGAAAGAGATGTTCGATGTCGAAAAGATACGCGAGGAGTTTCCGCTCCTCGGCCGCAAGGTCTACGGACGTCCGCTGGTCTACCTCGACAGCGGAGCCACGGCGCAGAAACCGCTGTCGGTGATCGAGACCGTCGACCGGTTGCACCGCGAAGGGAATGCCAATATCCACCGGGGCGTGCATCTGCTCGCGGAGGAGGCTACGGAACGCTATGAGG
>CALUIG010000148.1 GCA_944320625.1 uncultured Alistipes sp. | reverse complement strand
GCCGACATCATCAGCTACATGAACGGCTACAACGATCCGCGCCGCGAGAAGATGTTCACGACCGTGCGGCTGGTGGAAGGAGGTCAGGAGACGCAGGGCTACGCCGGGATCCGCATCGGAATCGACGTAGCGAGCAAGGCCACGGCCGTTTCGTCCTATTCGAACATGCTCATCACGGGTTCGGATCCCTACCTGTGGATGAATGCGGCGGAGGTTACCTTCCTGCGTGCGGAGTACGAACTTCGCTGGGGCTCGGCGGAAACGGCCAGGACGCTCTATGAGGATGCGATCCGGCTGTCGTTCGAGGAGCGGGGTGCGAGCGGAGCGGACGCCTACCTGGCCGATGCCACGAGCAAGCCGGCAGCCTATGTGGATCCGATCGGCAAGTATTCGGTTTCGACGCCGCAGAGCAGCGTGACGATTGCCTGGGACGACAAGGCCACGGACATCGAGACGAACCTCGAGAAGATCATCACGCAGAAATGGATTGCGATTTTCCCGCTGGGGACCGAGGCGTGGTCGGAGCACCGGCGCACGGGTTATCCGAAGTTGCTTCCGGTGGTTGAGAATGCCAGCGGCGGGGCGGTGGATTCGCAGCTCGGGGCACGTCGTCTGCCGTATCCGGTGGAAGAATATACGGAGAATCCGACGCATCTTCAGGGCGCCATTGCGGATCTGAACCGGGAATCCGTCAACGGCGGGGGAGACACGCAGGGGACCCGCGTATGGTGGGACCGTAAAAACCTTTAACGACTGACACCATGAAAAACAACATCATAATCAATCTGTTCCGCTGCATGGCGGTCTCGGCGCTCGTTTTGGGGGCCGCCGCATGCAGCGAGTGGACCGAAACGGAGCCTGTTGACCTGCAGGTTGAGCGGCCGCAGAACCAGGATCCGGCCTTCTGGGCGGAGTACACGGCCGCACTCCGGGCCTATAAGCAGGGCGACCATTTTCTCATTTACGCCCGGCTCTACAATTCGCCGACACCTTCGACGAGTGAGCAGGACTACATGCGCTGCCTGCCCGATTCGCTGGACATCGTGACGCTGACCAACGCCGACAACTTTTCGAAGTTCGACGCCGAGGACCTTCCGTTGATGCACGAGAAGGGGACCCGGGTGCTCTACCAGGTGGACTACGCGGCGCGTTCGGAGGAGTTTTCGAGTGATGCGGCGCTCACTGCGTACCTTGACGGCGTGATTAGGACCGTGGAGGCCCACGGGCTCGACGGATACTCCTTCACGGGGATTCCGAATGCCGCGATTCCGGCGCGTGCCGAGGCTGCGGCGCGGATTGTCGAGCGTCTTTCCGGGGCGAAGTCCGAGGGTCAGCTGCTGGTTTTCGAGGGCAATCCGCTCTTTGTTGCGGAGGCGGATCGTGCGAAGGTTGACTACTTTGTGCTCGACACCGAGACCACGACCGATGTCATGACCTTGAAGCTGCAGGTGGCCCATGCGACGACCTACATGGGAATTGCACCTGAGAAGTTGCTGTTGGCGGCTTCGGCGGGGTCACCTCTTTACGACGAGAACAGCGGGGAGTCGGCGGCCATTTCGGGTATGGCCGAGCGGGTTGTGTCGCTGGGACCGCTGGCGGGGCTTGCGGCCTACGATCTCCACAACGACTATTACGATGCCGAGCGCAACTATCCGTTGTTGAGTGCGGCCATCCAAGTGTTGAACCCTTCCAAATAAGTGAGCCATGAAAACGCTGAAACATATCCTGTTGCTGGCCTGCCTGGCGATGCTTGCAGCCCAGACGGCCTGTACCGACTACTCGGCCGACGACCACAAGTTCGGCAACGTGGTCTACCTCGACGTAGCGGAGACCTCCGAGGTGCAGGCGGCAACGATCAAGAATACGCTCGATGTTTTCGACCGGACCTTTGCGGCGACGCTGGCCTACCCGTCGGACCGTGACGAGACCCTCTCCGTGACGGTTGATCCGTCGCTGGTGGAACGATATAATGCCCGCTACGGCACCGCGTGGACGATGCTCGATGCGAAGTATTACACCTTGTCGTCCGAAACCGCGACGATCGCTGCCGGGAAGACGACCTCCGAGACGCTGACCCTCCGCCTGCAGAACCTGCTGGGCGAGGGTGCCGACCAGACCGGGGCCCTGCCGCTGGATGAAACCTACCTCGTGCCGGTTACGATCTCGCAGTCGTCGGTTCCTACGCTGGGGACCTCCTCGACGGTCTGGTACGTGGTCAAACGCTCGTCGAACATCACTACCGCGGCACAGCTTGGCGCCGGGAACTGGATCAACTTCCCGACGCTTGACAAGTACGGCGCCAACAGCCAGGCGTGGAACGGTCTGACGGCCATGACCTACGAGGCACTGATCTATATCGACCAGTTCGCCACCTCGGACGAGACCTCCACACCGGTGAGCATCTCTTCGGTAATGGGCGTCGAACAATACCTGCTGCTGCGTATCGGCGACACGAATTTCGAACGGCAGCAGTTGCAGTTCGACGGCTCGGGCAGCGGCTCGCAGTTCGGGAAGTTCCCCGGGAGCGACGCTTCGAAGAACCTTGCGGCCGGGCGGTGGTACCACGTGGCCTGCACCTACGACCAGGCGACGCAGACCGTGCGCATCTACGTCGACGGCCAAATCCAGAGCGAGGAGACCGGCGTGGGCGTTGCCTCCTCTACCGAGGACAACCGCATCAACCTGGCCATGCGGGCCCTCTACGACTTCTATCTGAAAAATCCGACCCCCGACAACGAGAAGAAGTACGGCGGTTTCGGCGATGCCTACCAGTTCTTCATCGGCCGCTCCTACGACGATTACCGCCCGATGAACGGCCGGATTGCCGAGGCGCGTGTCTGGTCCGTGGCGCGGACGCCCGAACAGATTTGGGAGAACATGTACGAAATCGCCGATCCCGAGAGCGATCCGACCCTGTTAGGCTACTGGAAATTCAACGAGGGGGCCGGGAATACCGTCAAGGACTACTCGATGTACGGCAACGACGGCGAGTCCGAAATCGACCTTGTCTGGCCCGACGGCATCGAGATTCCGAAAATCAACGAAACGGAGGAGTAAACCATGAAAACGCAAATCAAGATGAAAAACAGCCCGAAAATACTCTTGGCAACGGTCCTGGCGGCGGGCCTTGTGGCCTGCACCGCCGATCCCGTGGAGACCGTGCGGGGCTCCATCGGCGACAAGGAGTCGCTCGGTGCGACCTACGGCATCCTGCGCAGCGCCGCATCGGCCGGCAATACGGTTGCCGTGGCGCTGACCGTCGGGGCAGACCCTGCGGTGCAGCAACTCTATTTCGAGCAGACGCAACCCGCCGCTGCCGCTGCAAGCGTGACGCTGCATGTCGACGAGGAGTTGGTCGAAGCGTTCAACGCGGCGAACGAAACCGCGTGCGAGGCGCTTCCGGCGGCCAACTACGACTTTCCGGACGGCACGACGCTATCCGTGGCGGCGGGCAAGCAGCAGAGCGACCCGCTGCGGATTTCGCTCAACGCCGACGGCCTCGAAGCCGGGAGCTACCTGCTTCCCGTGACGGCTGCCGCCGCGGGGGAGAGCGACGCCAGCCAGACCCTCTACTATGTGGTCTCGGTCCGCGAACCCTACATCGACCCCGACGGCCTTGACCTGCACGACGGCTCGGACCTCTTCTTTGTCTTCTATATCAATACCAAGGATTACCAGCCCCTTTTAGTGCAGGATTATATTTTGGATAGAAGGATCCCGCGAGGGTCAATTGTCGCATGGTCCAGTATGGTAGGCAATATTATCAATCTGCGGACGGTAACGATCAAATATGACGAACCGACGGGCCGGGCGCTGCTCGATTTGGGAACGGATATGACCTATGTGCTGAATCATGCCTCGAAATATATCCGCCCGCTGCAGGAGCAGGGACGCAAAGTCTGCCTCAGTCTCGAAGGCGGCGGCACGGGCCTTGGCTTCTGCAACCTCACGGATGCACAGATTGCCGATTTCGTGGCACAGGTCAAGGCCATAGTCGAAACCTACGATCTCGACGGCATCAATCTGTGGGACCGCAATTCGGGTTACGGAACGGTGGAGGGAATGCCGGAAACCAATACGACCTCCTATCCGAAACTGATCCGGGCGATGCGCGAAGCCCTCGGCACGGACAAGCTGCTGACGCTGAGCGTCTACGAGGAGCCGACCTCGACCTTCTGGGATACCGAAGCGACGGGCGGGATCGTTGTAGGCGACTACCTTGATTATGCCTGGTCAGGCTATAATAAAAATACGGAAGCTCCGCAATTACTTGACCCGTGGCATCCCGACGAATCGTATGTTTCGGCCTATACGCAAAAACCGATTGCGGGGCTCGATGCTTCGAAATTCGGTTGTGTTAATTTCCCCATATACCCAAATGCGGAAACGGACGATGACATGATAATGCAAGAGCCGCTGTTTATTGTTGATTGGGTTTTAAATGGCCTGCAGCCCAATAATATTGTCGTTTTTAGTGATCTAAGAACCGATTTGCAGGATAATTATGAAACAATGTGGAATAATACATTCACAAATTGCTGTATGGTTCTTGATAAAGAAAATCAATTTATTTTGGGCTCAAGGAACGGGTACAACTATCTTTTTAATATTCAAAGAAGACTAAAACTATTGCCGGATGGAACGACTGGTTATGGCAAATGGTTGAAAGACTGGTAGGGTTAGGTTCTTTTAAGTAGTGGAACATCCGGCCGGGCATTGCGTCCTGGCCGGATGTCGTTTCTGCATTCCTT
>CALUIG010000147.1 GCA_944320625.1 uncultured Alistipes sp. | reverse complement strand
GCCGGGTACCACCCGAAGAAGACGCCCGTCAGGGTGCAGACCGCAAACGACAGAAAGACGCTCCACGGCTGGATGTAGATCGGGAAGGCCGCGAAAAGGTTCACGGCTATGGCTCCCCCGACCCCGATCAGCACTCCGATCACACCCCCCGTAACGCTGATCAGAATCGATTCGATGAGAAACTGGGCCAGAATGTCTATTCCCTTGGCTCCGATCGACATCCGAAGGCCGATTTCACGTGTCCGTTCAGTTACCGAAACGTACATGATATTCATGATGCCGATACCTCCCACGAGCAGTGAAATCCCCGCCACGGCGGCCAGCAGCACGGTCATCATGTCGGTCGTCGAGGTGAGCATCGAGGAGAGCTCCTGTTGCGAGCGGATCGAAAAATCGTCGTCGTCGGACTCCTTGAGCCGATGATTCTCGCGCAGGATTGCCGTGATCTCGTCGATGGCATCGTCGGTGTAGGCTTCGGTCAGGGCCGAACAGACGATCTCCTGCAGGTGGGTAATGGCCAGGATCCGTTTCTGGACCGTTGTGTAGGGGGCGATGATCAGGTCGTCCTGGTCCATACCCATGCTGTTGTAACCCTTGCTTTCGAGGACCCCCACGATGCGGAACGGAATCGTCCCGAAGCGGATCACCTTCCCCACGGGATTCTCTCCGTTGGTGAAGAGTTCGTCGACGACGGTCTGCCCTACGAGGCATACCTTTGCCGCGGTCTTGATGTCCTGTTCGGAGAAGGTGTCGCCGTCGTCGACCCGGTAGCGGCGGATCTCCAGATAGTCGAGATTCACGCCGTAGACCGTTGTCGGGGTGTTGTTCGCCCCGTAAACGGCCTGCCCGGCGCTGTTCACCGACGGCGAAACGTAGGTCACGTAGCGTGTCTGGGTCTGGATGTCCTCGAGGTCCTGCAGCTTGAGCGACTCCATGTCGTCGGCACTCAACTGAACGCCGCCCCGGCGGTCGCCGCCCGGGTGGATCATGATCATGTTCGAACCCATCTCGCTGATCTCGGCCTGGATGCTCCGCTTCGAACCCTGGCCGATGGCCAGCATCGTGATGACCGACGCTACGCCGATGATGATGCCCAGCATCGTCAGAAATCCGCGCAGCTTGTTGTTGCTCAATGCCTTGACGGCAATTTTGAAAAGATTCCCGAAGTTCATGGTCTAATCCTCCTGTTTGGGCAGTCGGGCCAGTGCCTCGGCTGCACTCAGCATGTGTTCGTTGCGTGTGTCGCCCGTGACATGTCCGTCACGCAGGGTGATGTTGCGGCTGCTGTACTGTGCGATCTCGGGGTTGTGTGTCACGAAGATGATCGTCCGACCCTCGGCATGGAGCTGCTGGAAAAGGACCAGCACCTCGAAACTCGTCCGCGTGTCGAGATTTCCCGTGGCCTCGTCCGCAAGGATCACTGCCGGGTTGTTGACCAGTGCCCGGGCGATGGCCACACGCTGCATCTGTCCGCCCGACATCTGGTTGCTCTTGTGCAGCAGCCGGTCGCCCAGTTCCACGGCCTCCAGCGCCTCGATCGCCCGGCGCCGCCGCTCGGCTGCCGAGCATTGCGGATTGTACATCAACGGCAGTTCGACGTTCTCGATGGCCGTGGTCTTCGGCAGCAGGTTGTAGTTCTGGAAAACGAAGCCGATTTTGCGGTTGCGCAGCGTTGCTCGCTGGTTCTTGTCCATCGTGCGCACGGCCACGCCGTCGAGGTAGTACTCCCCTGCTGTCGGCGTATCGAGGCACCCCAGCGTGTTGAGCAGGGTCGACTTCCCGGAGCCCGAGGTGCCCATGATCGTCACGAACTCCCCTTCGTGGATCGTGAACGATACGCCGCGCAGGGCGTGGACCGTCTCGTCCCCAACCCGGAAATCGCGCCGGATCTCCTCCAGTCGGATCACTTCCTTTTCCATGGCCTTACTTCTTTTTGTCGTTGCCTCCCGGGGGCGAAGGCATGAAGGGACTCCGCTCCGCCGTGGCGCTCTGCGGCTCCTGGTTCACGGCCGTCAGCCCCACGGCCACCGTGTCGCTGTCGGTGAGACCTTCGGTAATCTCCGTCAGGTCGCCGCTCGCTGCGCCCGTCACTACCAGGCAGGGTTGCAGTTCCTGCCCGCGCATGACCCAGACGGCCCGTTTCCCCGTTTCGCTTTTGGCTTCGCCTCCCACCGTGATTTCCAGTTCGCCCAGCAGCTCGGCGTCGGGAACGAAACGCAGGGCCTTGGTCGGTACGGCCAGCGCCTGATCCTTCTCCAGCGTGAAGATCGTCACGTTGGCCGTCAGACCGGGTTTGAGCTTCAAGTCGGGGTTGTAGGCCGTGATGACCACCTCGTAGGTCACGACACTTGACTCGGTCGTCGCCTCGAGCCGCACCTGCTCGACCTTGCCCCGGAACGTATCGTCCGGATAGGCATCGACGGTGAATTCCACGCGCTGTCCCTCGGCTACCTGGCCTATGTCGGCCTCGTCGACGTCGGCCACAACCTGCATTTTGGTCAGGTCGTTGGCTATGGTGAAGAGCGTCGGGGTCTCGAATCCCGCCGCCACGGTCTGTCCCTCCTCCACGGCACGGCTGATCACCACTCCGTCGATCGGCGAAGTGATGGTCGCATAGCCCAGATTGCGCTCGATCTTCACCATGGCGGCCTGTGCCTGGTCGTAGGCCGCCCGCGACTTCTCGTAGAGGTACGTGGCGTCGTCGTATTCCTGGTCGCTGACCAGCTCCTTCTCGTGGAGCCCTTTGGCCCGCGTGTAGTTCTTCGACTGGTAGTCGTATTCGGCCTTGCAGCTCGCCAGTTCGGCCTGGGCCGATTCCAATTCGGCCTGGAGCGTCACCTTGTCCATCTCGGCGATCAGCTGCCCGGCCTTCACCACATCGTTATAGTCGACATAGAGTTTGTCGATGATACCCGAAACCTGGGTACCCACATCGACCACGGTGACGGGCTCCACCGTGCCGGTCGCCGTTACCGAATTGCGGATCGTAATGCGGCTTGTGGGGGCTGTTTCCAGCGTGATCCCCGCATCCTTCGAGGGCCGCAGCAGCAACCACGCCACGACAAGCACCGCCACGACGGCTGCCGTAATCAGGATTTTTTTCCGTTTCATCTTTTATCTCTCTTTTTTCAGTTGATCGTAGTCGTATTGAGCCCCTGGTAGATGTTCAGCAGCTCGATGTTCAGCAGGGCCATGTATTTCGCCTGGAGGACCTCCTGGCGGGCTGAAGCCCACTCGTTCTGGGCCGTAATCAGCTCCACGGTGTTCTTCACCCCGAGGTTGAACTGTTCCTGCGTGAGATCGAAACTCTCGCGGGCGTAGCGCTCCTTCTCGGTCGCTGCAAGGTACTGAGACTGTGCCGAGACGGCGTCCAGATAGGCCGATTCCACTTCGCGGAGCAGCGTCTTCTGCAGATCCTGCCACGTCAGGCGACTGTTCTCGGCTTCGAGCCGCGCCTTGTTCACCGCCGTGCGGTTCTTGCGGTTCGAGAAGATCGGAATGCTCAGTGTCAGCCCCACGTTCTCATTGAAACGGTTCCAGATCTGGCTGCCGCTTTCGTATCCGCCGTTCGACATGTGGCCCGTGCCGATACCGGCGGTTAAGGATACGGAGGGATAGAACCCCGCCTGCGCCTGCCGGATTCCCAACTCCGCCGATTCAATGGCCAGTTCTCCCCGTTTGATCTCGGGCATGGCCTCTAGTGCCGTTGCATAGATTGCGGCCTTGGCGGGAAGGGTTGACAACACCTCACTCTCTTGGATGGCAGGTGCGGCAAGGTTCATCTCCTCCGTTATGTCGAGCTCCAGCAGCTGTTTGAGCTGGAGCCGGTAGTTGTCGAGCGATGTACGGGCCATGGTGACCTGGTAGCGATCACTTGCGAGCTGGCTCTCGAGTTGTGCGAAATCCACCCTGCTGATCGAGCCCGCCTTCCACAGCTCCTCGGCACGGTCGCGCTGGGCCCGGGAGACTTCGGCCGTGTTCGACGCTACCTCCACGGCCTCTGCGGCGTAGAGTGCCTGCAGGTAGGCCTGCACGATGGCGATACGGATGTCGTTTTCCGATTCGGCAACCGAGAGTTCATCGATGCGGTTCTGCAACTGCTGTTGTTGGACCGTCGTGCGGAGTCTCCCCCCTTCGTAGAGGGTCAGTCCGGCGTTGAGCCCGTAGGTTCCGGTGTAGGTGTTTCGGTCGGTGACATTCGTCGAGGGGTAGTTCGTAAATCCCTGGGTCGTCGAGGCCGTCAGCGAGGGAAGCATTGCGGCCTTCGCTTCTTTCGTGTCTTCGAGTCCCGAGAGGTAGTCGTTGCGGCTCTGGCGCAACTGGATGTTGTTTTCCAGGGCGTAGCGCAGGCATTCGTCGAGCGTCCAGACCTTCAGGGAGTCCGAAGTGCTCCGAAGGATCGGGGTGTCGGGCGTCTCGGGTGTTTCGGGAGTTTCCGGGGTTGCCCGATCCGTCCGGGTCTCCGTTTGGACCTCTTCCCGGGCCTGGATGGCCGAAATCCCGAGCAATGCGGCGCAGCATGTCAGCATGATTCGTTTCATGGCATTCTCGTTTGCCGCAAAACTACGCACGGGGGCTCGCGTGTACAATTAAATTGGACGAAACGGATGATTCCCTCGACGAACAGCCCCGGAATATCGACGAGCTTTTGTCCCGGAGGTCTCCGGTCGTGCAGATTGGAGATTTTGACTGCCGTTTCCGGGGTTTGTTTCAGCCGGGATTGTAAAAAATTTTTTGAATGAGGCGGAAAAATTTGGAGATTCAGAATTTTTAGCTACCTTTGCACACGCAAACGACAACCAGATATGCGGAAATAGCTCAGTTGGTAGAGCGCAACCTTGCCAAGGTTGAGGTCGCGGGTCCGAGTCCCGTTTTCCGCT
>CALUIG010000146.1 GCA_944320625.1 uncultured Alistipes sp. | reverse complement strand
CACGTACCGTCCTCGCGGCCGTTGAAGGCCGAAACCGGCAGGTCATCGCCCTTCAGGCCGTTGATCGGCTCGACGATGTTGCGCACGAACTCCGGATAGGCGGCATGCGACGGGGTTACGAAGCCCTTGTCCTCGATCTGCGCCCACTCGGCCGGAACATCGATCTTGATGACCTCCTTGCCGCCGGCATCAACTGCGGCGTAGTTCATGTTGACGATGTCCTCGCCCTTCTTGCCGTAGGACTTCAGAATGGCATGCTTCATCTCATCGACGGCCTTCTCGAACGGAATCACGTTGGCGATCTTGAAGAAGGCCGACTGCATGATGGTGTTCGTACGCGATCCCAGACCGAGTTCGGCAGCGATCTTCGTGGCGTTGATGATGTAGAAGTTGATCTTGTTCTTGGCCATGTATGCCTTCATGTGGTCGGGCAGCGTGGCGCAGGTCGTCTCGGCGTCATGCACCGAGTTGAGCAGGAACGAGCCGCCGGGTTTCAGGCCCTTCAGCACGTCGTACTTGTCGACATACGACGGAACGTGGCAGGCCACGAAGTCCGGAGTCGTCACCAGATAGGGCGACGTGATGGGCAGGTCGCCGAAGCGAAGGTGCGACGACGTATAGCCGCCCGACTTCTTCGAGTCATAGGAGAAGTAGGCCTGGCAATACTTGTTCGTCGTACCGCCGATGATCTTGATCGAGTTCTTGTTGGCACCCACCGTACCGTCGGCTCCCAGTCCGAAGAAGAGGGCCTCGAACGTTCCGGGCTTGGCCAGCGAGATCTCCTCGCCAACGGGCAGCGAACGGAACGTCACGTCGTCGACGATGCCCACCGTGAACTGGTTCTTGGGTTCTGCAGCTTTCAGGTTCTCGAAGACGGCCAGCATCTGAGCCGGCGTGGTGTCTTTCGACGAGAGACCGTAGCGGCCGCCGATGATCAACGGCATCTCGCCGCACGGCAGCGAATGACGGTTCGTGGTGAAGGCCTCGACAACATCCAGGTAGAGCGGATCGCCGTTGGCGCCGGGCTCCTTCGTGCGGTCGAGCACGCAGATCCGCTTCACGCTGGCGGGCAGCACCTCCAGGAGGTACTTCACGGCGAACGGACGGTAGAGGTGTACGGTAATCACGCCGACCTTCTCGCCCTTGGCACGCAGGTAGTCGACCGTCTCCTTGATGGTTTCGGTGACGGAACCCATGGCGATGATGATGTTCTCGGCATCCTCGGCTCCGTAGTAGACGAACGGCTTGTATTCGCGGCCGGTGATCTTCGAGATCTCCTTCATGGTATCGGCAACCATGTCGGGCACGGCCTCATAGAACTTGTTGGCAGCCTCGCGCGTCTGGAAGTAGATGTCGGGGTTCTGCGCCGTACCGCGCGTAACGGGGTGTTCCGGATTCAGGGCACGTTCCCGGAATGCCTTCAGGGCATCGCGGTCGAGCAGAGCCGTGAGCGAAGCCTCGTCGATGAGTTCGATCTTCTGGATCTCATGCGACGTACGGAATCCGTCGAAGAAGTGCAGGAACGGTACGCGGGCCTTCAGTGCCACGATATGAGCGACTCCGGCCAGGTCCATGACCTCCTGAACCGACGAGGTGGCCAGCATGGCGAAACCGGTCTGACGCGCGGCCATCACGTCCTGGTGGTCACCGAAGATCGACAGACACTGGGCGGCAAGGGCTCGGGCCGAGACGTGGAAGACGCCCGGGAGCAGCTCACCCGAAATCTTGTACATGTTGGGGATCATCAGCAGCAGACCCTGCGAGGCGGTAAACGTCGAAGTCAGGGCTCCGCCCTGCAGCGATCCGTGAACGGCGCCGGCGGCGCCGGCCTCCGACTGCATCTCCACGACCTTCACGGTCTCGCCGAAGATGTTTTTCCGTCCCTGGGCGGCCCACTCGTCCACGAGTTCGGCCATCGTCGACGACGGCGTGATGGGATAGATGGCCGCAACCTCCGAGAACATGTAAGCCACATGGGCCGCAGCGTAGTTACCATCACAAGTGATAAATTTCTTTTCTGCCATTTCAGTTAATTTTTAGAGGATATTTGTGTGTTTTTTCGCTCCTTCCGGCATCGCCCGAACATGCAGGCGTTGCAAAGATAACAATTTCAACGGAAAAACGAAGCCTATTTTTCTTCAAAAAAACAGAAATTTTTGCCGTTTTCGATGTTAGTCAAATAACAGCAGCCTGTTATTCCTTTAACAGCAAAATACCCGGAAATCATGAAGTTGCAAAACTGGTTAACCAATAACCCGTTACCCGGCGCAACCCCCGTCTCCGCCCCGCGGCGGACTCCCCGCACACTCCGTCCGGACCGCTTCGCCCATTCCGCCCGGACCGCCCCGGACGGGTTGCCCGGAAACGGCTTTTTTCGTACCTTTGCCCGCATGATTCCCTACACGCGAAAAACATTGTCCAACGGGCTCGTCGTCTCGGTCAACCGCGACCGTGCCTCGAAGCTCGCCGCCGTAAACATCCTCTACCGGGTCGGCGCCCGCAACGAAAATCCCGCCCGCACGGGATTCGCCCATCTGTTCGAACACCTCATGTTCCGCGGCACGCGTACCGTTCCGAATTTCGACCTTCCGGTGCAGATGGCCTCGGGCGACAACAACGCCTTCACGAACAACGACTACACGGATTTCTACATCACCCTGCCGAAGGACAACCTCGAGACGGCGCTGTGGCTCGAAAGCGACCGCATGGAGGGACTCGACATCACGCCCGAGAAGCTCGAAACCGAAAAACGGGTCGTCATCGAGGAGTTCCGCCAGCGCTACCTCAACCAGCCCTACGGAGACCAGACGATGCTCCTCAGGGCCCTGGCCTACACCACACACCCCTACCGCTGGGCCACCATCGGACTGACGCCCGACCACATTGCCGAAGCGACCCTGACCGACGTCGAAGCCTTCTACCGGCGCTATTACCATCCGTCGAACGCCATTCTCTCGATCTCGGCCGATCTCGACGAGGAGCGGATGCTCGATCTGGCCGAAAAGTGGTTCGGCAGCCTCTCCGACACCCCGACCGCCGCAGACCCGATTCCGCAGGAGCCGACCCAGACCGAGGCGCGCCGCCAGGAGGTCGAACGCGACGTCCCGGCAACGACCGTCTCCGTCGCCTACCCCATGTGTGCCCGTACCGAACCCGATTTCTACACCGCCGACCTGGTTTCGGACCTGTTGGCCGGCGGCGACTCGGGACGTCTCTACATCCGGCTGGTCAAGGAGCGCAACCTGCTGTCGAGCGTCAACGCCTACGTCTCGGGAGATGTCGACCCGGGACTGTTCGTCTTCACGGGGCAGCTGCTCCCCGGCACGACCTCCGAAGCGGCCGAAGCGGCCTTCCGCGAGGAGATCGAGGCCCTGCAGCGCGACGCCGCCACGGAGTACGAGATCGAAAAGGTCAAGAACAAGTTCGAAGCCAACACACTCTTCGGTGAACTGAACGTCATGAACAAGGCCATGAACCTCGGATTCTACGAGATGCTCGGCGACCCGGAGCTCATCAACCGCGAAGTCGGCCTTTACCGATCGGTTACGCCCGACGCGATCCGGTCGTTCTGCCGCCGCGTACTCGCCCCCGAAAAGAGTTCCACCCTGATCTACCGCGCAAAAAAATGACCCCTCCCCGCATTACACCTTCGGAAATCGATGTGCAGCAGGCCGAAAAGAGCCTCCTGCCCAACGGCGTTGCACTCTACACCCTCCCGTCGGAGGATTTCGAAGTGCTGCGCATCTCGTTCGTCTTCCGCGCCGGATCGGCCGTGCAGACCGTACCCTTCTCGGCCTCGGCCGCCGCAAACCTGCTGGCCGAAGGCTCCGACCGTCGGAGTGCGCAACAGATCGCCGAACAACTCGACTACTACGGCTCGTGGTACGACGTGAATATCGACCGCGACTACGCCTATATCAACTTCGCCACGCTTTCGAAGTTCTTCGACCGGACGCTCGAGGTTGCCGAAGAGATCCTGCTCCGCCCGGCCTTCCCCGAAGAGGAGCTGCGCACCTATGCCGCCAAGCGCCGGCAGCGGCTGGCCATCGACCGCACAAAGGTCGACATCCAGGCCCGCGAAGCCTTCGCCCAGGCCCTCTTCGGAGCACAGCATCCTTACGGCATCTCATCGGACGAGAAGCTCTACGACTCATTGATGCGCGATGATGTCGTGGCCTTCTACCGCCGGTTCTATACCGCCGACCGGTGTTTCGTGGTGTGCAGCGGGCGCATCGGAGAGCACGAGCACCGGGCCATTGAAGCCCTGGCGGCCCGGCTGCCCCGCGGCACAGCCGAACCGGAACGGGCCTTTCCCGCCCCGGAGAGCCATCCCGAGGAGTTTGTCGAACACCCTGGGGCCGTACAGACGTCGCTGCGGTTGGGACGTCTGCTCTTTCCGCGCCAGCATCCCGACTTCGTGGGAATGCAGGTCGTGGCCACGGCACTCGGCGGCTACTTCGGATCGCGGCTGATGCAGAACCTCCGCGAACGCAACGGATATACCTACGGAGTAGTGGCCGCAATGGTCAACTTCGAACGCGCAGGTTACTTCGCCGTGGCCACCCAGGTCGGAACCGAGGTCGCCCGGGCCGCCCTGCAGGAGATCTACCGCGAAATCGAGCGCCTACGCACAGAACCGATGCCCGAGGAGGAGCTGGCGTTGGTGAAGAACATGATGACCGGAGAGATGATGCGGATTCTCGACGGACCCTTCGGGATTGCCGACGTCACGATCGAGAACATCCTCTGCGGCTTCGACAACCGCATCATCGGGGAGAACATCCGTCGTATCCGGAGCATGACGCCCGCCGACGTGCAGGCCCTGGCCCGGAAATATCTGGCACGCGAGGCGTTGGTGACGGTCGCCGCGGGCATAAAAAGTCCATTTTAGGG
>CALUIG010000145.1 GCA_944320625.1 uncultured Alistipes sp. | reverse complement strand
CCCCCCCCGGCTCCGGTCAGCCCTTCATGCGCAGGAACGAATAGCCGTAGCGTTCGGCGGCGGCCCGTTCCAACTCCTCGCGGACCGACGGATGGGCGATCGAGATCAGGGCCCGGGCCCGTTCGGCGAGGTTCCGGCCCCGGAGGTGTGCCACACCGTACTCCGTGACGACGTGCTGGACCATGTGGCGTGTGGTCACCACGCCGGCTCCGGGTGTCAGCAGCGCCTTGATCTTCGACTCGCCCTTCGGGGTCATCGACGGCATGGCAATGAAGGTCTTGCCGCCCTCGGACAACGCGCCGCCGTACATGAAGTCGTGCTGGCCCCCGACCCCCGAGATGATGCGCTCGCCGACCGAATCGGCACACACCTGTCCCGTGAGATCGACCTCCACGGCCGAGTTGATGGCCATGACCTTCGGGTTCTGCCGGATGCGGAACGGGTCGTTTGTCCAGGCCACATCCTTCATCACCAGATCCTTGCGGTAGTCCATGTAGTCGTATAGCCGACGCGATCCGAGGGCCAGTGAAGCCACCGTCACGCCGGGCATGACGACCTTCTGCGAGTTGTCGATCACGCCGCTCTCCAGCAGCGGCAGCACGCCGTCGGTCATCGCTTCGGTGTGCAGCCCGAGGTGCTTGTGATCCTTCAGGGCCCCCAGCACGGCATTCGGAATGCCTCCGACGCCGATCTGCAGCGTGGCACCGTCGGGAATCAACTCGGCAATGGCCCGGCCGATGCGCAGTTCGGTTTCGGTCGGTATGGCCGTCGGGACCTCCACCAGCGGTGCATCGACCTCGACGGCCGCCGCGAAGCGCGACGAGTGGATGACGGCATCGCCATAGGAGAAGGGCATCGCACGGTTGACCTGTGCGATGACGGTCCGTGCACACTCCACGGCCGATACCGCGAGGTCGGCCGAGACGCCGAACGAACAGTATCCCTCGGCATCGGGGGGCGAGACGTTGATCAGTGCCACGTCCAATGGAATCGTGCCGTCGCGGAACAGCCCCGGAATCTCGCCCAGGAAGGCCGGGATCGACTGCCCGTACCCGTCGGCGAGCCAGCGGCGGATGTTGTTGGCGACGAAAAGGCTGTTGACGAGAAACGACTCCCGGAATTCGGGACGGCAGTAGGGTGCCTCGTGGGCTCCCACGGCAAAGGCCGAATAGACCTTTACGCCCCGGAGTTCCTCGCCGCGGTCGGCCAGCGCCGCAACGAGCACTTCGGGAATCGAAGTGCTGCCTTGGATGTAGATGCTGTCGTTCGAACGGATGAGTTTTACCGCCTCCGCGGCCGTGGTGTATCGCATGGACTCTATTTTAACGGGTGATGTTCGGCAAAAGCGGCCAGACGCCGGTCGAGCAGTTCGAATTGTTCGGGACGGTTCATCTGCGAGACGCAGACCCGGATGCCGTGCTGGCGGCTTCCGGTCGAGGAGAGCGAAATGGCACAGATGCCGCACAGCAGCAATTCGCTCAGCAGTTCGGCACTGCTCATCGATCCGTAACCCACGGTGTAGAAGAATCCGTCGCCGATCTCCTCGTCGCGGTCCTTGTCGTAGACGATGCGGAATCCGTGGCGGAGGAAGGCCTGCTTCGTCAGACGGGCCCGCCGGGCATACTCTGCGGTCTCGCCCACAAAGTCCAGCTCTCCGTCAGCCGCCGCCCGGAACATCGCCGCCAGGGCGTGCTGCGCCGAGTGGCTTGTGCCCGACGAGGCGGCATAGAGAAAGGTCAGGACATAGGCGTCGCCCAGGTGCCCGATGCCGTAGCGTTCGCGCAGGGCCGGGTATTCACGGCGGAAAAGCGTGTCGGAGATTGCCGCCACGGCAATCCGCTGCCCGGCGTAGCTGAAGATCTTCGATCCCGAGACCAGCAGGATCCAGTTCTTCGTATAGCGGGCCACCGTGGCCTGATACGGGGCTTCGAAAGGCCGGCCGAGCGGCTTGCGGAAATCCATGCAGAGGTAGGCCAGATCCTCGATGACGATGGCATCGTAGCGGGTGGCCAGTTCACCGATCGTGCGCAGCTCCTCCTCGGTGAGGCAGACCCACGACGGATTGTTCGGATTCGAGTAGACGATGGCCGCCACGTCGCCCTGGGCCAGGTAGCTCTCGAGTTTCGGCCCGAGTTTCCCGGCCCGGAAGTCGTAGATGTCGAACGAGTCGTTCGGAATGCCGAGAATGCGGACCTGGCTGCGCTGTACGGGGAAGCCGGGGTCGATGAAGAGGATCTTGCGACGCTTCGGATCGAGTTGCGAACACATCAGGAAGGTCGTGAAACTCCCCTGCATCGATCCGACGGTCGGAATGCAGCCCCGGGGGTCGATCTCCACGTCGAGGTAGGCGCGGATGAAGCGGGCAGCCTGCGTCTTCAACTCCGGAATGCCGTACATGTTGGGGTACTGGGAGGCAACGCCCGAAGCCAGGGCCCGGCGTTCGGCCTCGACTCCGACCTCTTCGGGCGGAAGTCCCGGAACTCCCATCTCCAGGTGGAGGAACTCCTCTCCCGTCGTGCGTTCCATGATGCGGGCAATGTCACCCGACTGGCGGATCGTCGCCCGGGCGATGTCCGCGATGTCCATCTGCTCCAATGCGGCGTGCAGATAGGAGCGGTCGTAAGGTACTCTCATCGTGCGGTCTGTTTTCGTGCGGTTTCGTATCCTGCGCGGAAGGCGGCGAGATTCGCCTCGACAATCGCCTCGCCCTTGCGGGCGAAGATGGCGCGGATGCCCTCTTCGAGTTTTTCGGCCGCGATGCCCAGCAGCGGTGCGGCGGCTCCCAGCAGCGCCATGTTGGCCGAACGGGGCGAGCCCGCGTCACGGGCCAGGGCGTCGGCATCGAGCGTGACGACCTGCGGCAGGGCATTCAGTTCGCCCTGCAGGGCCTCTTCCGGCGGGTAGTTCGGAATGTTGACTACCGGCACCGTGTTGGTTACAACCCACCCTTCGTCCCCGAGCCACGGCAGATAGCGCAGCGACTCCATCGGTTCGAGCGAGATGACGAGGTCGACGGCCCCGCGCGGAATGAGATCCGAGTGGATCTCCGTCGAGGAGATCCTGAGGTGCGACTGTACGTCGCCGCCGCGCTGGCTCATGCCGTGTACCTCGGCCTGTTTGATCTGCAACCCTTCGGCCAGGGCCGCACGGCCTATTACGGTAGCGATCGAGAGGATTCCCTGTCCTCCCACGCCCGAGAGTATGATGTCTTTTTTCATGGCGTTCCTGGTTTTATTGTCTTTTGGCGGCGGCGTGTCGCTTGGCCGTCTGGATGCACTCGCGGCGCGGAATGATTACCGAGACCCCGCGATAGGCGATCTCTTCGCGGAGGATCTGCTTCATCTCCTCACGGTTCTTCGGCAGCGGGACCACCACACGGATGTGTGCCGGATCGACCCCGAGTCCGGCGCAGATCTGCTCCAGACGTCCCGTACCGGCCGAATCCTGTCCTCCGGTCATGCCCGTGGTGAGGTTGTCGGAGATCACGACCGTGATGTTGGCGTTCTCGTTGACCGCATCGAGCAGTCCGGTCATGCCCGAATGGGTGAAGGTCGAGTCGCCGATTACGGCCACCGAGGGGTGTTGCCCGGCGTGGGCGGCTCCGACGGCCATGGTGATCGAGGCTCCCATGTCGACGCAGGTATCAATGGCGTGGAACGGGGCCAGCCATCCCAGCGTATAGCAGCCGATGTCGCTGAAGACCTTTCCGTCGGGGAATTCGCGCACCACCTCGGTCAGGGCGGTGTACATGTCGCGGTGTCCGCATCCCTGGCAGAGGGCGGGCGGACGCGGTACGACGGTCTCACTGGCTGCGTGGGCGCGGTGCGGGGCAAGTCCCAGGGCGGCCCGCACGCTGTCGGGGGTGAGTTCGCCGGTGCGGGGAAGTTCTCCGGTGAGGCGTCCGCGGATCTTCAGCGCCGCGGGCAGCACGCCACGCACGGACTGTTCGACCAGCGGCTGTCCCTCCTCGAGGATCAGCAGCTCCTGGCACTCCGCGGCCAACCGCCGTACGGATTGCTGCGGCAGCGGATATTGTGCGATCTTCAGCACCGGCCAGGGACAACCCTCCGGGCAGTTCTCCATCAGGTAGTTGTAGGCAATGCCGCAGGCGATGATGCCGAGCCGGCGGTCCGGGCCTTCCGTGTAGCGGTTGAAGCGGCTGCCGGCGGCTTCGTGTTCCAGCCGGGCGTAGTCGTCGATCAGTGCCGTGTAGCGCAGGCGCGAGTTCCCGGGCATGAGCACCCATTGGCGCGGATTCTCGGGATAACTCAGCGGATTTTCCGCCCGGATTTCGCCGACCTCGACCACGGCGCGCGAATGGGCCATGCGGGTTGTCAGACGCATCAGTACCGGGATTCGGAAGCGCTCCGAGAGGTCGAAGGCCTCCCGGACCATGTCATAAGCCTCCTGCTGGGTGGCGGGCTCGAAGGTCGGGATGAGGGCGAACTGCCCGTAGAAGCGGGAATCCTGCTCGTTTTGCGACGAGTGCATCGACGGATCGTCGGCCACCACCACGACCAGACCTCCGTGGGCTCCGGTCATGGCGGAGTTGACGAAGGCGTCGGCGGCGACATTCAGACCGACGTGTTTCATGCAGACCATGGCGCGTTTGCCGACGAACGACAGGCCGAGAGCCTCCTCCATGGCAGTCTTTTCATTGGTCGACCACGTGCGGTGGATGCCGCGTTCGGCAGCCAGCGGGTGACCCTGGATGTATTCGGTGATTTCGGTGGACGGCGTACCCGGGTAGGCATATACTCCCGACAGTCCTGCATGGAGGGCCCCCAGGGCGAGGGCTTCGTCTCCGAGCAACAGTTCTCGTTTTGGCATAGGTCGCAGTTTATGATCGGTTTTTACAAAGTTACGAATTTTTAGCAAAAAGCCAATATTTCACACTAATTATTATATATATTGTCGTTGGT
>CALUIG010000144.1 GCA_944320625.1 uncultured Alistipes sp. | reverse complement strand
TTGGTGTAGACGATCTTCGTCCCCTCGATCGTCAGCGAGTAGTTCCCGGCGGCATCCTTCGAAATGATACCCGTCTGGGAGAAGTCGAACTCCTGCCCGTTGCCGATGCTGCGGCCCTTGAGCAGGATCTTTCCGGCTTCGTCGAGCAGCTCCCAGCCCGTGTAGACCAGCGTTGCCGAGTTGATCGACTCCGCTTCTCCCTCGATGCGGATGTCGATTCCCATCGAAAACTCCGGATTCTCCGGATCATAGAACATCCACTGGCCGACAGCCTCGGCATAGGTGGGGTTCGTGGCCACCTTCAGGGCCTGGGCGCCCTCCTCCAACCGTCCCCGGTACTCCACGACCACCGGCGCTCCCACGAGCAGCCCGAGGGCTTCACTCCGGTCGGCCTCTGCGGTCGAGAACGTGTAGGTCGATTCGGACGACTGGTCCTGCACCGTTACCGTATTCATCGTGGCATCGGTGATGAAGCCCGTAAAGGTTTTCGGATCGCGTTCGCCGCAGGCCGTCAGTCCGATTACGGTCAGGACGGCCAACAACAGTTTTCTGCTTTTCATTGTTTCGTGCTTTAGAGACTCTTTTTTGTCGGTATAATACTCCGTTCCGGCACCCAACCGTTCCCTCCCCGGTATTACAGCGACCGGATATATGCGTCGATGGCTTTCGCGGCGGTGCGCCCGGCCCCCATGGCGAGGATCACCGTGGCGGCTCCCGTCACGGCGTCGCCTCCGGCAAAGACCCCCTTGCGGGTGGTGGCTCCGTGTTCGTCGGCCGTGATGCAGCCGCGGCGCGAGGTTTCGAGGCCCTCGGTCGTGGCGGCCAGCAGCGGGTTGGGCGAGGTGCCCAGCGCCATGATCACCACGTCGCAGGGAATTTCGAATTCCGAACCGGGTTTTACGACCGGCGAGCGGCGTCCGCTCTCGTCCGGTTCGCCCAACTCCATCTCCACGCAGCGTACACCCCGGACCCAGCCGCGCTCGTCGCCCAGCACCTCGGTGGGATTGGTCAGCATCCGGAAGCAGATGCCCTCTTCCCGGGCGTGGTGCACCTCCTCGACGCGGGCCGGGAGCTCCTTCTCCGAACGGCGGTAGACGATTGTCGCTTCGGCACCCAGCCGTTTGGCCGTGCGCACGGCATCCATTGCCACGTTGCCGCCGCCCACGACAACGACGCGCTGTCCGACATAGATCGGCGTATCGTATTCGGCATCATAGGCGTGCATCAGGTTGGCGCGTGTGAGGAACTCGTTGGCCGAGACCACGCCGTTGAGATTCTCACCCGGAATGCCCATGAAACGCGGCAGTCCGGCTCCCGAACCGATGAAGACGGCATCGTAGCCCTCCTCATCCAGCAGCGAGTCGATCGTCACGGTGCGGCCCACGATCACGTCGGTCTCGATCTCGACGCCCAGGGCCTTTACGGCTTCGATTTCGCGGGCTACGATCCGCTGCTTCGGCAGACGGAACTCCGGAATGCCGTAGACCAGCACGCCGCCCGCTTCGTGGAGCGCCTCGAAGATCTTCACGCCATAACCCATGCGGGCCAGGTCGCTGGCGCAGGCCAGACCGGCCGGGCCACTGCCGATAACGGCTACCTTGCGGCCGTTTCCGGCGGCCGGGGCCTTCGGGGCACTGCCGTGTTCGATCTTCCAGTCGCCGACGAAGCGTTCCAGTTTGCCGATGGCCACCGGTTCTCCCTTGATGCCGAGGATGCACGAACCCTCGCACTGCGTCTCCTGCGGGCAGACGCGGCCGCAGATCGAAGGCAGCGAACTGTCCTCGGAGATGATGTCGGCAGCCTCCTGCACCCGACCCTCATGGAGTGCCGCGATGAACTCCGGGATGTTGATCCCCACGGGGCAGGCCTCCACGCAGCGGGGTTTCTTGCAGCGCAGGCAACGCGAGGCTTCGAGGATCGCCTCCTCCTGGTTGTAGCCGTAGCAGACCTCCTCGAAGTTGGTCGCCCGGATTGCCGGATCCTGTTCGCGCACCGGCACGCGCGGTATCTTGTTTGCCATATCTTCGTCTGTTATTTGTCCAATCCGATTCTGCATACGTGGCCGGCCTCCCGTTCGGCCTCGATGGCCGCGGCACGCTGCTCCTGTGTGCGGTACATTCCCTGTCGGCGCATCGCCTCGTCGAAATCGACTTCGTGGCCGTCGAACTCCGGGCCGTCGACGCACGTGAAGCGCGTCTTTCCGCCGACCGTTACGCGGCAGGCTCCGCACATGCCCGTTCCGTCGACCATCAGGGCATTGAGCGAAACGGTGGTCTTCAGGTTGTACTTGCGTGTCGTCAGGGCCACGAACTTCATCATGATCATCGGGCCGATGGCCACGCACTCGTCGTAGTGTTCGCCGCGGCGCTCGATGAGCTCCTCGACAACGCCCGTCACAAGACCCTTGAACCCTTCCGAACCGTCGTCCGTGGCGATATAGAGGTTTTCGGCTACGGCACGCATGGCGTCGGTATAGATGAGCATGCGGCTGTTCTTGGCGCCGATGATGACGTCGGCACGCACGCCGTGCTCCTTCAGCCACTTGACCTGCGGATAGATCGGAGCGGTGCCCACGCCTCCGGCCACGAACAGGTAGCGGCGTTTGTGCAACTCCTCCTCGGACAGGTGCACGAACTCCGAAGGACGGCCCAGCGGTCCGGCGAAGTCGGCCAGGGCCTCGCCCTGCTCCAGGGCGCAGATCTTGCGCGTCGAGGCGCCGATGGCCTGGGTGACGATGGTGACGCTGCCCTCGGCGGCATCGAAATCGGAGATCGTGAGCGGGATGCGTTCCCCGTGCGTGTCGACCCGTACGATGACGAACTGACCGGGTTGGGCTGCATGGGCGACGCGCGGGGCATGGACCTTCATCAGCCAGATGCCCTCGGCGAGGAGTCTTTTTTCGAGAATGGGATACATTATATATATGTTTGTGGGTTACTCTTCAATGATGGCCGTGATGCGGATCCGCCGCATGGGGCGCACGGGATCGTTGGTCACGACGACGAGGTGTTCGCTCAATACGCCGTACTCCTGGTCCTTGGGGTTGAGCAGGACCTCGGCCCGGAACGTACCGCCGGGTGCGATCCGGAGCCCGGGAGCAAGTGTCGTGGCCACATGTCCTTCGCCCTCGACGGAGCGGACGATCAGTTCGGCCGTCCCGGTGTTCGAGAGGGTGAGGGCGAGTCTCCGGAGGGATTCGCTTCGTTTTACGGGTCCGAATTTAAGGATATTTTCCGAATATTCGCTCCGCGGTATCTCCCCGCCGGGGTTTTCCGCCGGGGAATCCACCCCGATGCCGTGTGTGACGAGGGTCGTGCCGTTGCTGCGTCCGTTTACCACGACCTCCAGTGCATCGTCTATGGTGCCGTAGCGCGGTTGCTCTGCGGGAATGAGGTACGAGACGTTGATCGAGCCCCGTTCGCCCGGAGCGATCGTCGTCGGGGCCTCCGTGCGGAGCAGACCGCTGGTCGTCAGCGGTCGCAGTTCAAGACGGATCGTGTGCCGCGAGTCGTTCACATAACCGAAGGTGCTCTGTACGGGCTGTCCGATCCGGATATAGGCGAATGCGTTGAGCGTCGAGGTCAGACGCAAACCGCCTCCGGCATCCACGGGATAGAGCTCCTCAAGACTCTTCGGACGCGGGGTGACGCTCCCCTGCACGGTGAGTGTGGCGACTTTTTTCCGCTCGCTGGAATAGACCGTCAGGTCCTTGCTGAAGATTCCGGGGCGGTTCGTGGGGTCGTAGGTGACGGTAATTTCGGTTTTTTGTCCGGGGAGGACGGGCTGTTTCGAAAAACGGGGTGCCGTGCAGCCGCAGGAGGTCATGACGTCGAGGATCACCAGCGGCTTGTCTCCGCGGTTTTCACCCGTAAAGGTATGGCTCACGGGTCCGTCGGCTTCGCGGATCGAGCCGAAGTCCCAGTTTGGAGACTCGAAGACCAGGGTCCCCTGGGCCCGGGCCCCAAGGCCGTATAAACTCAATAGAATGAGGAGTATGATCTTTCTGGACATTCTCTTTCCCGGCTTGTTAATTTTTGCAAAGATACTTTTTTTCGGAAAAAAACGCACAATTATTTTGCGGGAATGAAAAATTGCTATATATTTGCACTCCGAAACGGTGAAACAACCGGGTGACCGGGGGAAGAGGGTAGCCGGATCGAATGCCTGAATAGCTCAGTTGGTTAGAGCACATGACTGTTAATCATGGGGTCCTAGGTTCAAGTCCTTGTTCAGGCGCAGATGCGCGAGGGTTGCGTAAAGGTTCTTTCAAAACGCCTGCAAGGGGCGGCCGAAGAGAGAGGGGTCGGAAGAGGGGTCGGAAGAGCCTGTTTCTCGAAACGGAATACCGGAGAGTCCGTGGGAGGAAAGTCCGCGGTGCGATCCGTTGCACGGAGAAAGGTCGTCGTAGCAATTCGAAAGATTGCCTTTGCAGTCCCAAGCCATTTTTACGGGAGCTTAGCTCAGCTGGTTCAGAGCGTCTGCCTTACAAGCAGAGGGTCGGGGGTTCGAATCCCTCAGCTCCCACAAACGATGTCAGCCACTTACAGCGATGCAAGCGGCTTTTTTTTTGACAACACGGGAGCATAGCTCAGTTGGTTTAGAGCGCCTGCTCGACAAGCAGGAGGTCAGCGGTTCAAATCCGCTTGTTCCCACTGGAGAGTGCCGGACTGAAGGGACCCGGGCTGGAGAAAGCCGGGTTGGAGAGAAATGGATTGAAGGAACCCGGGCTGGAGAGAGTTGGGCTGGAGAGAACTGGGTTGGAGAAAGCCGGACTGGAGAGCAACGGGTTGGAGAGAACCGGACTGAAGAGAAACGGACTGCGACTTTGGCAGGCCGTTTTTTTGTGCCCGGATCCGGCCGCGCCCGGAGATCCGGGGCGCAGCGGCTGTTTGGCGGCGCCCTGCAAAAAACCGCTGAAAATTGACCGGAGGGTTGCAGAAATGATTCCTTTGTACTATATTTGCACCCGCAAA
>CALUIG010000143.1 GCA_944320625.1 uncultured Alistipes sp. | reverse complement strand
TCCAGGATTTTGTTGAGGTTGGCAATCAGGTTGTAGGCTTTTTCCCAGATGCTTGAGATCTGGTCCTGAGCCGTGGATCCCGTGTAGTCATACTCCATGAAGGGATAGTAGCGCGAGAACTCCTCGCTCACGTCGTATCGCTGTGCGAGCACCTCGATCATGCCGCAACTGAGAGCCCTTCCGTAGAGGTTGTCCGAGTTCAATTCCACATATACGCCGTTGAGGGTCTGTTTGAAGCCGGCGATCGAGCCGAATGCCGTCTCTTCGGACACCTGGTCGCTGGGCTGCACATCCAGCCAGTCGGCACACGAAACCGCGACCAGACCCATCAGGGCAGCCAAGATATGTCTGTATTTTTTCATGGTAGTGTTCTTAGAAATTAACGGTTAACGACAAGGATACGCTGCGGGCAAAGGGGTAGCTGATACCGCGTTCGTCCTCGATGGTCGAGAAGCGGCAGATGTCGTTCATGTATGCGCTCAGGATCAGGCCCGAGATTCCCACCTTGCTCATCCACTTTTGCTGGAACTCATACGATACGCGTACGGATTCGAGTTCGATGTAGTTGCTTTTCTGTACGAAGCGTGAGGACATCGGCGTGTATTCGGTCAGGGAGATACCCTTGAACTGAGCGATGTCACCGGGTTTCTGCCAGCGGTCATAGAGTGCCCGTTTGTCCTGGTTGACCTTCAGTCCCTCCTCGGAGATATTCTCCACCTTGTTGTAGAGGGTGGAGTTGAACTGGTCGGCGCCCCAGCTGTAACGCAGGTAGAAGCTGCACGAGAATCCTTTCCAGTAGAGGGAGCTGTTGATCGTACCCTCCATGTCGGGATTCGTATCGCCGATGAGCACTTCGTCGTTGTAGCTGTGCGTGAAGGTCCGTTTTCCGGATGCGGTCAGGAAGATTTCGCGTCCCGTTGCGGGGTCGATGCCTTCGGAGCGCACGGCATAAAGGGCCGTTGGGCTTCCGCCGTCGTAGTAGCGCATCAGGCTTTTCGATTGGTTTTCCAGGTTGTATTGCGCCAGTTTGTCACCGATTCCGTCGTAATAGGCCGTATTGTGGCGGAAGTCGATGCCTACGGTCCAGTTGATTCGTTGTTCCGGGTTGTAAAGGATTGCATAACGGATGCTTCCGTCGAAACCCTTGTTGATCTGTTGTCCGATATTCATCAGTCGGGAGGAGATTCCCACCGACAGCGGAATGCCTACGGAGGCCAGCAGCGGGTCGGTCGTTTTGTTGTAGTAGTCGAACGTCAGGTGGAGCCGGTTTCTGATGCTCAGGTCGATACCGTAGTTGAGGTTGATTGTTTTCTGCCAGTCGAGATCGGGGTCTCCGAAGCTGTTGATCAGCAGTCCGGTTCCGAAGTTGTTCATCATCCAGTTGTTGAAGCGGTAGGTTGTGATGGACGAGAACGAGCCGAAGTTCTGGTTTCCGGGGTTACCGATCGAGACGCGCAGTTTGAACATCGTGAATGCGTCGGTCAGGTTTTTCAGGAACTGTTCGTTGTGCAGGTTCCAGGCCACGCCCACGGCCCAGGTGTTCGTAAAGCGCTTGTTGGTTCCGAAGACCGACGAGCCGTCGGAGCGGAGGTTGACATCCACCAGGTATTTGTTGTCAAACGAGTAGTTTCCGTTGAAGAAGAAACTTGCACTTCGTTTTTTGTAATCGGAGTAGCTGGGTTTGCCGCCTTCGGAGTATTGGTTCGAGAAGGCCGGGGTCGTGAAGTCGCCTTCGGGGAATCCGATGGCCTCGAATCCCTTGGTGACGCTGGTGGATTCCGAGATGCTCGAACCCAGGACCGCATTTATCTGGTGTTTTTCGCCGAGCAGTTTACCGAATGTGACGGTCAGGTCGCCGTTATAGTTGATCCCTTTGTCGGAGTTGTTCTGATACCAGCCTTTCATCAGGATGTCTTCGCCGTCGAACTGGGTGTCTGTCGGCGAGGTGAATACTTCCGTCTCGTCTATGCTCTTCTGGACGCTGAATCGACCTCTGACATAGAGGAAGTCCAGCGGTCGGTACTCCAGTTGGAAGTTGTTCTGTACGGAGAGTCCGTTCCCTTTGTCATAGCTGTTCTGGGAGTCGTTCCACAGGGGGTTTCCGACCCAGATTTCGGTATAGCCGACATTGGCGGGATTGCTGTACGTGCGGGCTTCGAGCCATTGGTCGACACCTCCGGTTTCATTGTATTTCCGGTAATAGGGGTTTGCCTCGGCATAGTCCGAGAAGGGAACCACCGGATTGCTCAGGTCGGTTGCGTCGATCGTGAGTTTGTTCGAGAAGCTCAGTTTTCCGACGCGGTAGAGCAGGTCGATGTTTCCGCTGAATACGCGGCGGTCGGAGTTTTTCATCACACCCTGCTGGTTGTTGAGGTTGAGACCGACGCCGTACCGCATCCGCTCGTCGCCGCCCTCGACATAGAGGCTGTGCCGCTGGTTCAGTCCCAGACGCAGGGGTTCCGACATCCAGTATGTGTCCACGCCGCGTTCCACTTCCGCCAGCAGGTCGTTGTATCGTTGCTGGAGCATGCCTTCACTGGCGACGAGGTTGGATTCGAAACGTCCGGCCAGTCTTTCGAATTCCAGTTTTTCCCGGGAGTTCATCAGGTTGTAGTCGCTCAGGTCGGCGAAGGAGATGTCGAAGTTTCCGCTGTACGAGACCCGCAGTCGTCCGGGTTCGGGGGTTTTGGTTTCGACGACTACGACACCGTTTGCGGCCTTGGCACCGTAGATGGCCGTCGAGGCGGCATCCTTGAGGACGGTGACCGATGCCACGCGGTCCAGGCTCAGGTCCATGATGGTTTGCAGGGTTGTTTCGAAACCGTCGAGGATGAACAGCGGCTGGTTCGGGTCCTCACCGAAAACCTCCTTGAATCCGACGATGCTTGTTTTGCCTCGGATCTCGACATCGGCCAACTGGTTGGGGTCGGATCCGAACATGTTGTTTTCGAGGAGTGTGAAGGAGGGGTCGATTGTCTTCAGGCTCTGGATGATGTTGATGTTACCGGCGTTTTTCAGCTCCTTGACGTCGTAGGTTGCATACGAGCCGGTAAAGCTCTCCTTGGTTCGGTTGTAGATACCCGTGACGACGACCTGGTCGATCGAGGTCGTGTCCTCCTCCATGGTGAATTTCAGGGGTTGTTTGACCTGGGCGAAGTTGATAACCTGATTTTGGCGTTTCATGCCCAGGTAGGAGATTACGAGGGTCTCCTGTTCCCGGGAGGTTTTGATTTTGAGGGTGAAGTTACCGTTTATGTCGGTGACGACGCCGGCTCCGGTTCTCTGGCATGCGATACTTGCGCCGATGATTGGAACGCCTTGTTTGTCACAGACATGTCCGGTGACAATCTGTTCCCCCCCCCTTGGGGTCGAGTCGGTTTGCTGTGCAGACTCCTTCTCCTGCCCATAAACGAACGACACGGAGAAAGCCATCATCAGCCACAAAACGGAGACGACCTGCCATCGAAAGTAAATTTGTCCTGCTTTCATTCGAATGAGATCATTAAATTAGACAAAACCTGTTTCAACACGCTCCATTTATTTTCCATATATACACAATAGGCGTCCACGTTGTTGCGTTTTATAAAAAAACACATCACCTCTCGGCGGAGTCCGTGCGGCCGTGGACTCTATCGGGAGGGGTGGTTGCTTTTGTCCATTTTTTCTCGGGAAAAAGGGATTTTTCCGAGTTGTTCCGGAGTTTGTGTGTGCCTATATTTTAGATTTAAGAGGTGTTCGGGAATACAAGATACGACAAAAAAACAGAAATTCCATACAATTTGGACGCTAAAATGGAGAGAATATCTGTCGGAGCAGGCGAAAAAACGGATAAATAGGTTTGTATCCGTTGGATTCTGTGGTAATTACCAATTTTCGTAAGTTTCTTTGCTTGCAAAGTGAGAAAGCGGGGGGAGAATGCCCATTATAGCCTCTGCAAGGAAGATCCGGAGGCGAAACGCCGATTGGCTCCGGCCTTCGAATATGAATGTGCCGGTCCGATGATAAAAGGATGGGGAGATGTCGGAAAAGGGAGGGATTGCCCGCGGGCGGGGAGTCAGTTTCGGGAACGGCCGTAGCGGAGGGATGCGGAATTTTCCGAAATTCCGCATCCCTCCGGAAAACTCCGGGGGAGGTCGGCGGATGTGGCGATCGAAGTGGTAGCCCCGTGCCGTTATCCGCACCGCAGCAATCCGCCGGGACGACCGTATGGAGTTGCGTGCGTCCGAAGAAAAATGCTTCGTTGTCGCGGTGCCGGACCTATTCGGAACGTCCGACACCGAGTTTTTCGAACCAGTCGCGGATTTCGCGGTCGTCCGCGCGGTTCAAGAGCCGTCCCTCCAGCCAGTGCAGTTCGGGATAGGCCCGTTTCAGCGCCGCGGCACTGTTTGCCAGACGGCTCCCGCCCGATGTGGCGAACGGAATGACCCGTTTCCCGCGCAGGTCGTGTTGTTCGATGAAGGTCTCGATGATTCGCGGTGCGAGATCCCACCAGATCGGATACCCGATGAAAATGATGTCGTAACCGGCCGTATTCACCTCCTTGCCGCCGATTTCCGGCCGGGACTGCGGGTCGTCCATCTCCACCGAGCTGCGCGACCGGCGGTCGTGCCAGTCGAGATCGGCCGCCGTATAGGGCCGTGCCGGGGTGATTGCATACAGGGTTCCGCCCGTCGCCTCTGCCAGTTTTTCGGCAACGCGGGCCGTTGTTCCTGTCGCCGAGAAAAAGGAGACGAGGATCTTGTCGTTTTTTGATTGTCCGTTCATTTCTGGAGTCGATTGTGCGCATGCCGCAACGGGGATTCCCGCCATTGCCAGCAATGCCAGCAGGATTTTGTACATGGATGATTTCGGTTTGTTCGTGCAGTTGTTGCCGTTTGTGAGGACAAAATTACGCTGTCGGACGGAAACATCCCTAACGAAATGCGGGCGATTCCTACTCTTTTCCCGGATTTTGATCCGTCGCCGACTGCCGACCGGCTGTGCGGAGGAGCTCCGGCTTG
>CALUIG010000142.1 GCA_944320625.1 uncultured Alistipes sp. | reverse complement strand
GCGCGGCGACATGGCCGAGTACATGCGTCTGGCCGGCGAGCTGCAGCAGAAAATGATGAGCGGATTCTTCAACAACTAAAAATGATGTACCATGGAACAGAACATCTATAACGTAGTATTCAAGGTAACCCACGCCGGAGGTTCCGGAAGCTGCTTCTATCTCAAGGACAAGAACCTGTTCGTCACGAACTACCATGTGGTCGAGGGCTTCCACACCGTTGCCGTCCACGACAACGACCGCAATCCCTATCTGGCGAAGGTCGTACTCGTGAACCCGACGTTGGACATCGCCCTGCTGGCCGTCGATCACGACTTCTCGGCACTCCCGGAGCTGAACCTCGCGGCCGACGATTCGCTCACGATCAGCAACAAGATCCGCGTGGCGGGTTATCCCTACGGCATGCCCTTCACCGTAACCGAAGGTACCGTCTCGTCGCCCAAGCAACTGATGAACGGTCAGTATTACATCCAGACCGATGCGGCGGTGAACCCCGGCAACTCCGGCGGCCCGATCATCAACGACCGCAACGAGGTGGTCGGCATCACGGTGAGCAAATTCACCAACTCCGACGCCGACAACATGGGATTCGGTATCCGCGTCGAGACGCTGCACAAGCTCTTCGACTCGCTCGGAGAACTGGATCGCGACTGCTTTCAGGTGCAGTGCGAAAGCTGCGACGAGTTGATCTCCGACGAGGAGGAGTTCTGCCCCTCGTGCGGCGAGAAATTGCCCGAAGGGGTCTTCGAGGAGCGCCAGCTCTCTCCTTTGAGCGAGTTCTGCGAAGCAGCCATTGAGAAGATGGGCATCAACCCCGTGTTGGCCCGCGACGGCAACGAGGCCTGGTTGTTCCACAAGGGCAGTTCCGAGATCCGCCTCTTCGTCTACGACCGCACCTATCTGTTTGCCGTCTCGCCGATCAACCTCCTGCCCAAGAAGGATGTGGAGAAGGTGTTGGACTACATGCTCGACACGGATTTCTATCCCTACAAAATGGGCATCGAGGGGCGTCAGATCTACCTCTGCTACCGCATCCATCTGGCCGACATTTCGGAGGAGTCCGAAGAGCGCATCCAGCAGAACCTCGTGCAACTGGCCGAAAAAGCCGATGAGATGGACAACATGATGGTCGAGCAGTTCGGCTGCGAGTTCTCGGCCTATTCGAAACAGGACAACGAAGCATAAGCCCGCAGAAAACAGATTATGGCAACCGAAGCCAACCGGCTTCTTCCGACAGACGGATGACGCTGTCTGTCGGAAGAGGCCGGCAGCAACGGACCGATTCACCCGTTTCTATCAACCAACAACCCAACCATGAAAACCTTCAATTACGCATCAACCTCTTCGATCAAGGAGAATCTGACTTCGCTGATTCTGGGCGTCGCTCTGATCGTCATTCCCATTGTGTACCCCTTCGGCATCCGCATCGGTGCCAAACCGATTCTCGGACCCGTACCGACAATGATCCTGATGATTATTGCCGGACTCTACATGCTCTACACGGCTTACCGCAAGATTCGCCAGGCCCGGGCGCTGTCGGCCAAGGGCGGGGTTATCACCGTAGACGACGAGCGGGTAACCTATCCGGTAATCCGCAAAGGCGGTGTCGAACAGGAGACCTTCGCGATCTCCGAGGTTTCGAACCTTGCTTATGACGAGGATGACGGCATTCTGACCGTCGTGCTCAACGATGGCAAGACGATCAAGTTCGACGTCGACTTCTTCGACAGCCTTGACCAGCTCAAGGAGCTCGCCGCGCTCATCCAGAAGTAGATCGACAAGGTGCGGCGATGGATATCTTGCGACCGATCGATTACGTCTGGTCAGTGGGAGAATCGCACCACCAGCGGGAAAAAGGCCCGGGAGACGGTGCGTCGCTCCTCATGTGGGGCTGGTATCTCGATGCCATGCTCCCCTTGTGGAGTTTCGCCCGTCAACTGGATGCCGGTCGGATAGCCGAGCCCATCCTTTTCTCGGGACTTGCCGCTGTTCCTTTCGTATTTTGCCGGTTGCGGTACACGCCACAACGCCGTGAGGAGCTCCTCGCCCGATTCCGCGACAAACATCCGGACCGGAGTCTGCTGTTCGTCTGGATCGGCATGGTCGCCATTGCCTGCGTCGAAACTCTTCTGATGCTGCATTTCGGGATATGGGTGATCGGCATGGGCAGGTAATTTTCCTAAGCTGATTTCTGATTCAGAGCCAACTTATTTCGATTTTACCGTCCGGTTGTGAAGAAGAGATAAAACACAAGAATGAGCATCAGCACAAGGATCGCCCCAAGGAAGAAGCGATAAGTTTTCGGGCCCAGCAGATTCAACAGGAAATTGCCGCGATAACTCCCCGGGCGCGAATAGGTCCATTTCCATCCACGGATAATGCCGACAAGCCAGACAAGCAGCACGGCTGCGGCTATCAGATATCCGTAATGAGGGTTGTCGGGCAACAGGACCGACTGAAACATATTCGAGCAGGCAGGTGGCAAATCCATGTCAATTAGTTTCGGTTTTTCAAAAATACAAAATCTGCGTTCAATTTCCGTATAAACGGTCAAATATCTATATATACGAAATCAGTCAATTATTCCCATTCCGGAATCGGACTCTTGCATAAGACGAACAAAACACACATCTTTGTGATAGGGATTTGGTAGACAGGCATCAGACAAACGGCGACACAAACGAGTGTCCAGATCGTGACTGAAGCAGAAAACCACAACCTTTAAAATGCTGATTAAACACGGGGTATCGTCTAAAACAACGATCCCAGCGGGTTCACCAAAAAAGAGCTGACAGTCAATCGATTGTCAGCTCTTTTTGTTTTTATCGCCCACATCAAGGTTTTCACTTCAGCCAAAACCGATTTGAAGCGATTCATGACGACTCCGTAATCTCTCAGTCCAAATTAGGATTCCTAAAAGTTGATTTTATTTGATAACAATAATTCCTTAATCGGGTCCTAACTTTAAAATACGGATTCCTCCCGGTATGTTTCAATTCTTCTCGTAATTTTCACGCTCCGAATCTTCCAGTCTCAACATACGATTCTCGTTAATATCACTTCCGCCACAGAGCCGACATCTCTTCGAGGGTCTTGCCCTTGGTCTCGGGAACCCAGCGCCAGACGAAAAGCGCCGAAAGCAGTGACATCAGTGCATAGATGCAGTAGGTGCCGCCGACACTCCAGGCACTCAGTGACGGGAAGGTCGCCGAAACCAGGAAGTTCGAGATCCACTGCGCCGCCACGGCGATGGCCACGGCCTGCGAACGGATCGTATTGGGGAAGATCTCCGAAATGAGCACCCAGCAGATCGGCCCCCACGACATCATGAACGACGCCGTGTAGAGGATGATGAAGACCAGCGCCGCCAGGCCGATCGTGTCGGAAAACGACAGCACGGCAAGGGCCGCCATACCGATCATCATACCCGTTGAGCCGATGATCAGAAGCGGTTTGCGCCCCACGCGGTCGACCGTGAAGATCGCAACAACCGTAAAGAGGATGTTGACCACACCCATCACCACGGTCTGCAGCATCGAAGCGTCGCCCGTGGCCCCCATGTTTTCGAAAATGCGCGGCGCATAGTAGAGCACCACATTAATGCCGATGGCCTGCTGGAAGAACGACAGCAGGATGCCGATCACAATGACCGCCGTGCCGTAGGAAAAGAGCTTTTCGCGCTTTTCATGCACCGTAGCCTTGATTTCATCGAGGATCGTCCGGGCCTCCACTGTGCCGTTGATGCGTTCAAGGACGGCGAAGGCCTTTGTGTCGTTGCCCCTGAGGGCCAGGAAGCGCGGCGTCTCCGGCACCAGCAGGATCAGCAGCAGGAATGCCCCGGCGGGGAAGGCCTCCGAAAGGAACATCCGCCGCCAGCCAATCTCGACCATGGCCGTCTGGATTGCTTCGGTTGTCTCGCCGAGGTTGTTGCGGATCAGGTAGTTGACGAAGTAGACCACCAGCATGCCGAAGATGATGGCGAACTGGTTGCACGAAACGAGCGTTCCGCGGATCTTCGCCGGAGAGATCTCGGCAATATACATCGGGCAGACGGCCGAGGCGAGACCCACGCCGATACCTCCGATGATGCGGTAAAAGTTAAACGAGACGAGCAGCGGAAGCGAGGCTTCGCCGTAGGGCAGGATGCCGCTCTCGGGCCACCACGAGCCCACGGCCGAGACGAAGAAAAGAACGGCCGCCGTAACGAGCGAACGTTTCCGTCCGAGGCGCGAGGCCAGTACGCCCGAGATCGCACCGCCGAGGACGCAGCCGATCAGCGCGCTGGAGGCCGTAAATCCGTGCAGCCACGAGGTATAGGTGAAGTCGGTCGCCGTGCGGAAGAACTGGTCCAGGGCCTGCTCGGCGCCCGAGACCACTGCGGTATCGTAACCGAAGAGCAGCCCGCCGATGACCGCCACCAGGACGATCGAAAAGAGGTACGGACGGCTGCCCGTTGATTGGGTTGAAGTCATGTGTCAGGTTTTAGGTTGTTTTCGAGTGAATGGTGCAGGAATGTTCCGTGAAGATTCCCGCAGGCTTTTTCGAATCCGGACACTGCATGGAGCCCGCATCCGAAAACGGAACACCCTTCGCCGACCGCCGACAGGCCGCCGACGAAGGGTGTATCCCGTTCGGTTCGGAATCCGGATGACCGGACCCGACGGATCAGATGTAAAGGTTGATCAGCGCCTCGTAGAACTCCTGACGGCCGCTCCGCTGCTCGGGTTCATGCGTACGGGCATATTCGGCCACCTGTTCCAAAGTGAGTTTCCCCTCCTCGAAGGCCTTGCCCTCACCCGAATCGTAGGAGGCATAACGCTCTTTGACCATCTTTTCATAGGGCGAGTTGTCGAGGAGGTCGGCCGCAATCAGCAGCGCGCGGGCCATCGTATCCATGCCCGAGATATGGGCGATGAAGAGATCTTCGGGATCCGTGGAGTTGCGGCGCGTCTTGGCATCGAAATTCGTGCCGCCGCCCTGCAAACCGCCGCCGCGCAGGATCACCAGCATGGCCTGAACCAACTCGTAGAGGTCGATCGGGAACTGGTCCGTATCCCAGCCGTTCTGGTAGTCGCCGCGGTTGGCGTCGATCGAGCCGAGCATCCCGGC